>DATLYB010000049.1:0-9542 GCA_035575215.1 Chitinophagales bacterium | reverse complement strand
CTGCTCTTGATTCCGTCAACCGGATTCCAGTTGACCGAGTCGGTGCTGACATACGTAGTGGTCAGCGTCACTTCATCTCCGTTGCAAATCGTGACGTCTTCAATGGTGTAAACTTCCGGAGTGAGCATCACGCGGATGGTAGTCGAATCATAATTGACGCACGCATCACTGCTGATAACTTCGAGCTGATAGGTGGTGGTGACTCCCGGAAACGCAAATGGGTTGGGACAATTCGAACAGCTTAATCCGGCAGCAGGCGTCCAATTGTAAATGGCACCGCCTGATGAAAAAATCTGCGTAGTATCTCCCTCGCAAATATCCTGCGACTGAATGGTGATATTCGGCAACGGATACACCGTGACGGTTACACTGTCATTCATTTCACAGTTGTATTGGTTGAAAACCTGCAAAGTGTAGATTGTGGTGGAGTCAGGTGTGGCTACCGGGTTGGAACAATTGGAGCAGCTTAAAGTAGATGCCGGTGACCAAGAATGCGTGATTCCGCCACGTGATTCCAATTGTGCACTGCCTCCATAGCAGAAAGCCGTGTCAGGGGTGATAATTCCGACCGGCCGTTCACGTACAGTGACAAGCACGGAATCATAATCATCGCATTGATAACCGTTGGTGACATGCACTATGTATAATGTTGTGGTATCAGGAAACACATTCGGGTTCGAACAAGTATCACAATCAAGCGATGAGGCGGGCGACCATAAATAATTTAATCCGCCCGAAGCCCAGAGTGCTGAAGTGTCTCCGGTGCAGATTTCCATATCAGAAATAACGCTTACTACCGGAACGGGAAGAATAAAGAAAGTCATCGTATCCGTATCCTGGCAGTTATTGGTATCGGTGACGGTAAGAATGTAGTTTGTAGTATCTCCTGGGGTGGCAAATGGATTAGCAGCATTGGGATTATCCAGCCCTGCTGCGGGGAACCACGAGTAGGACGCACCACCCGAACCATTGAACTGCACTGCAGTTCCTTCGCACTCGGTTGTGTCAGGACCCGCATAAGCAACCGGCAGCGAATAAACAGCAATTGATTTGCTCGCAGTGTCGCTGCATCCGATGGAAGACCAAACAATCAATTGAACATTGTAAGAGCCTGTTGTATTAAAGACGTGACTCGGGTTTGCAATGCTGTCCGCTCCTCCATCGCCAAAATTCCAAGCCCATGATGCCGTGGTGGTATCAGTTGCTGAAATATCGGTGAAATTCACGCCTGTTCCCACACATCCCGAATTAACCGACATGGCAAAATCAGCCTGAGGATAGGGCGTGACATAAATGTATTGCTGCTTTGTCATCGTATCATAACAAATGCCGTTGTAAGCAATCAGCGATACGTCATAATATCCGGCACTGTCGTAAAAGTGAGTGGGATTTTGCAGGGAGGAGGTGTTCCCATCACCGAAATCCCAGAGACGGCTCATCACAGTTGGGTAACCCGTAGTCAGGTCGGTGAATTGAACCGGCTCATAAGCGCAGGGATTCACTTTGCCTGCAATAAAATCAGGAGTCACTTCGCCAATTAAAATGGAGTCAGGAGATGAAACGGCATAGATGCATCCCATTCCGTCATCCAGAATAATAATCGGATGGTAGATGCCTGAGGTATTATAAATATGACTTACCGTATCGCCAGCAGCCTGAATGGTGCCATCGCCAAAATCCCATGTGCGCGAAGCCGTGTTGACGGTTACCGCAGCAAAGTCAACCTGCTGCCCCAAGCAGCCGATTGATGGGGTGAACGTGAATGTCCCGTTAGGTCCGTTCACGCGGATGTAATCATCGCGGAACAAGGTATCACTGCATCCAAGAGCCGAAGTGACAACTAAGGTTACGTCATACGAACCGGGTGCGGTGTACACGTGTGACGGCTGCCGAAGTGTGCTGGATGCTCCGTCACCAAAATTCCACCGCCATGATACAGCATCTCCTGAACTATCAATAAAATTCACGAGCAGCGGAGGACAGGGGGCGAAGGTAGTGTCCGCTCCAAAATTGGCAGTCGGGTCGGCAATGCGTACGTAATTGGGTTTCACCAGCGTGCTGTCGCATCCGTTGACGTCAGTCACTGTGAGTGCAATGGTATAAATTCCTTCATTTGCATAAAGATGAACGGGGTTGGCGGCGGTGGAAGAGTAGCCATCACCGAAATCCCACAAAAAGGACATTCCTACACCGACCGACATATTCACGAATTGGACGCCACGTGTGGTGCATGAAAGCGTGTCGGCTGAAAAATCAGGAACAGGGAAGGTAGGCTGAATGAAATTCACTTTCGTGGTAGTGTGCTGGCAGTTGTCCGAATCAGTTACCGTGAGTGATACGGTGTAGTAGCCTGTTGAGGAATAGGTATGACTGGGATTTTGAAGGGTGGAAGAAGTGCCGTCACCGAAGTTCCAGTACCAGTTTGTAATAGGAGTCAAATAGGTGGTTGAGAGGTCCAAAAACTGTGTGACAAGCGGAGCACAGCCGGTAAGCGGGTTGGAAGAGAAATCCGCTGTCGGTCCGGTAACGGTTACGTAAGCGGTTTTCACCAGCGTGTCACTGCATCCGTGAATATCGGTAACAACCAGCATCACGTCATACGTTCCGGGGGTGTTGTAGGTGAAATTTGGATTCTGCAATGTGGATGACATGCCGCCCGTTTGCCAGTTCCATGCCACGGCATCTTGTGAGATGTCTGTGAAAGTGACCGTCAGCGGTCTGCATCCGTAGGTAGGAGCTCCGATAAAATCCGCCACAGGGTCGGTAATAACTATGTCATGTTCTTCCACATCCACACAATTTGAAAGGTTGCTGGTGCACGTGAGGATGACATGATAACTGCCTCTTCCCGGATAGACGTGCGTGGGGCTGGGAACCGTATCCGTGTTTCCGTCACCGAAATCCCAAAACCACGTATCAGGCGCCAGAGAGTTGTCAACAAAAACAACCGAATCAGGACTGATGCAATTAAAGTTTTCGGTAAAAGCCGCATCGGGAGGCGACACATAGATATAGTCATCAATCTGCAGCGAGTCGGGACATCCGCGGTCGCGTACAACGAGCTTGACGTCAAAGCGCCCTGTATCGGAATATGTGTAAACGGGTTCAAATTCATCTGACTCACCGCCATCACCAAATTCCCAATGCCATGAGGTGGAGCCAACGGAATTATTGGTAAACGCCACCGGGTCGTAATTGCAAACCACCAGCGGATTGGCTGAAAAAGCCACCGTGGGCGTGTCACCGGCTCCCACAAAATTGGAGTCAATCAAGGTGGCGGTGCAGCCCGCAGAGTCGGTAATCGTGAGTGCGACATGATAATTACCCGGGGTATTATAGATGTGAGTGGGGTGTTGCACTGCGGAGGTGGAGCTGTCGCCAAAATCCCACAGCCAGCTGACGATGGGATTGATGGAAAGACTCGAATCTCTGAAGTCAACCGTCCGGGGAGCGCAGCCGTACCTGCCTTGCGCGTCAAACATCACCCGTGGCGGAGTAATCATGATGGTGCTCGCCACAGCGATTGCCGAAGGACAACCGGCAGCATTACTGACGGTGAGCGTCACGGAGAACGTGTCAACCGTTGTAAACGTATGAGTGGGATTTTGCACGTTGTCGGTAGTGCCGTCACCAAAATCCCACAGCCAGGAAGTGGCACCGCTGGACTGGTCGGTAAAGTTGACTGTCAGTGGGGGCGCACAGGCTTGAGTCGCGTCAGAAGTAAAACTTGCCGTTGGCGAAGGATCAATTTCAATATAGCCCGTTTTGACAGCGGTATCCGCACATGAGCCTGAATTGGCTGCTATCAGCTGCACCGTATATGTTCCGGGATTCATATAAGTGTATGACGGATTCTTCACCCCGGCTGTGCCGCCATCGCCAAAATCCCACTGCCAGGTGCTTGGGCTTGAAGTGGAAAGGTCGGTAAACTGGATGGGCTGACCGGCACATGCTTTCACAACGTTTGCAGTGAAATCAGCCACCAAATCTTCAATGTCAATGTAGCTGCTGATGGTAAGCGAATCCTTGCATCCTGCTGTGCTGGACACGCGCAGCTTCACATCAAATGTTCCCAGCGATACATAGGTATGAGTTGGATGCTGCGTTGTGGAAGTGGTGCCGTCACCGAAGTCCCATAAATAATTTAATCCTGAGGAGGGCGATGAGCTGTCGGCAAAATTTACGGTGAGTGGCGGGAAGCATCCCGAATTGATATCGGAACCGAAGCCGGCAACCGGTATTTCATCTACCAGAATGAAGTTGTTGAATGTTCCGTTGGCAACGCACCCATTGGAATCAATTAACGACAAGGTGATGTTGAAACTACCGGAGTTGATGAATGTATGCGAGGGGTTTTGCAGCGTGGAGGTATTGCCGTCACCAAAATCCCAAATCCAGGTGACAAGGGGTGCCGAGCCGGGTGTGCTGTTGTCGCTGAAATTGACTGTGAGCGGATTGCAACCCTGCGTTACATCAGCGGCTATGGCAGGTGATGGATTTTGGAACACCGTGATATATGCCGTTTTGAGCATCGTGTCGGAACTGACGCCATTTGATACAATCAGCCGTACATTATAGATGCCCGGAGCGACATAAATAGCGCCCGGATTTTTTTGATTGGAGATGTTTCCATTTCCGAAATTCCAGTTCCACGAGGTGACCGGTCCGGTAGATAAATCAGTGAATTGAACGATTAACGGACTGCAGCCGGAAGTCCGGTTAGTAGTAAAGTCCGCAGTAACCTGGGCGAAGGAACCAATCTGAGCAAGCAACAGGACGATGAGCATCAGGGGCTTCATCATCCTTCTTCGGAACAGCATCTTCAGAGAGTTTGGTTAAGAGTTTTTTTTGAACAGGGAGTTGTACGAAGGAAGATTTAAAAGGTTTGAGAAATAAAGCATACTCCCGTACATCGCAGAGCTGAATGACTCCACCCAAAAAATATTTTAAATAATGAAGGTTAAAACGGAAAATCGAGAGCATGTTGAGTTTTTTGGAAAAATTTGAGGCGGAATATGAACTAACTCCAAACTCTCTGAATCAATACACTTGACGCGACACTGCAACTAATGCATGGAAGTTGACTTTGCTGAAAAAGTACAATGGAAATGAACCTACTCCGGATGATAAATCTTCTCAGCCTGCCGGTAAACGGTGGCTTTATCCAATGACATCTTTTTGCGCTTTTCAGACAAGTACAGCGGCATCTGGTCAGTTGAATGCAGGCTGCTCAGTTTGTTGGAAGCTCCGAAAGGACTGACGCTTTCAATCTCAGGACCGTGAGGTGTAAATTTCACCAGTTGAATATAGGACTCGCCCACCCACAATTTCCAGAGTCCATCTTTGTAAGGCTTGCAGTAAGCGGCTTTGATGGCATCCGGGCAGCCGCCCACCGGCTCTTCCTTGTCACCGCGCACCAGAAACTGGAACTTGCCCAGCGGCACGTCAATGGTGCCGAATTTTTTCACCAGCGTGCTTTTTGCTTTGCGGATGCAACGGACAAACATCTCTTCCCTTGCCACTGCATCCACATCATAGGTATGAAAACGCTTCATCGCTTCACTTAAGATGTTGTAAAAAGCATAATAGTAAATGGCTATGTCCGTATTGTCAATCACAGCCCTGCGGTTCCAATTTCTAATGTTGGCAATGGCATCGGCAATGTCGGGATATTTTTCAGGGTCGAGCTGATAGATTTCGTTCAAATCAATGCCGTTGATGAAAACCAGGCTGTCGGGCATCTGCGCATCGTACTTGATTCTCAGAAAATCATTCCAGTCAATTCCTTTGTCTTCGTATTCATCCATCAGTTCCTTAAAACGTTCGCTTCTGTTTGTCATTAAATGATTGAAACCCATTGTGCCGTCATAGCTTTCAAACGTACAATTGAAATTACTGCACGTTGCTTCAAAGGGAGAGTTGTTGGTATTGAAAACATAGCCGCAATCAGGATTGAGGTTTTGCGGCAGGTTTTTTACCGGATGATATTCCGTCCATAATGTGGCGGATGTGTTGCCCGGCACTATCCCGCTCCAATCATAATTGGGATTGCGTTTTGGTATCAGCCCGTTGCTGAGGGAGTAAATGGTGTCATAGCGGTCAGCATACACCACCGTCATCCTTGCCATCCCCTGCATGTCGAGTACTTTGCGGAATTCAGTGAAATTTTTTGCCTTGTTCAGCCGGTACCATTCTTCGGGAGCGGTAATCACCTGATTGGCGGCAAGCCTTACGGAAAAGGTGCCATGCCCGGTTTTCAGCGTAGCGCCATATTTGCTCCACCATACTTTTCTTTTTACCGTAAGCTTCAGCGGGAAATGCGGAAACAATTTCACCGTGAGCTTCACTTTCTTTTCTTCCAAATCAATCCACTCGCCATCAAACTTGTATTTGTTCTTTTCGGTGGGATGCATTTCGAGTTCAAACACATCCACGGGGTCGAATTCATTCACCGTGTGAGCCCATCCGAGATATTCATTCGTTCCGTGCAGAATGGAAACGCTGCCGTGAAACAAGCCGCCCACGATATTCCATCCTTCTTCGCTGCACAGGTGCGCTTCGTACCATGAAAGCGGTCCCTCAATTGGCTGGTGCGAGTTGATGGCAAGATAGGTGTTGCCGTCTTTGGTGATATTGTGGTTGAAGGCAAATGCATTGGAGCCTATTCCCGTGAATCGCTGGTCGGCATCCAGAATTTCACCGCTGATGATTTTTTTTAAAGCTCCGTCAACGCCACACATCAATGACATTGCAAAGCAATAGCCCTTTGCCATGTCTTTCGGAGTGACGGGGAAAGCTTTTTTCACCAGCACTTCCTTTTTATGGAGCCGGGCATATTTATTCACTCCCTGTGCATACGCCTCCATCAGATTTTTAAAGTCATCCGAAAAATCAGTGTCATATTTTTCTTCGATTATTTCGCTGATGCGCAGCAGGCGGTTGGCGTAGTCAATTAATGCGCCTTCTTTTCCCAGATGCCTTCCCATCATGGCTTTTCCAGCCAGCAACCCCCATTGAAGCGTTTCGAAATCATCTTCGCATGTTGCCCAGGCGAGACCGTATGCCACTTCCGCATCCGTCTTCGCAAAGATGTGAGGTACGCCAAACGAATCCCGCACAATGTCAATTTTTGCGGGGTCAATAGTTAGCTGTGCATATGAGGATGCGCTGAGAAGCAGCATTGCCCATGCGGTTAGCTGCCGCCTGAATAATTCATCATTTGCCATGGGTAATCCGTCAATATCATATTTTCTCAAAAAACTCTGCGCCTTTGGGGCTTTCAAGGAAAAAGCCCTTCACGCGCTGATTCCTGTAATCCACGATAATCTTCAGGTCTTTGTCTTTATTGGTGAAGCTGATGTTGGAATCGCGTTTTAGTTCTAAAGCTTCGGATTTATCCGAAGAATCAAAATTTTCAAGCAGGATGGCGTCATTCATTTTTTTAAGGTTGAATGACTTTCCTTTGCGGCTTTTATAATTTCCTTCCAGCGCAAGCAAATCAATTGCGTTGCAGCTTTCCCGCTCGCATTCCTGAATTAATCCCAGCTTGGATAAGGCATAGGGCCAAAACACGCCATCTTCCTTTTTTCCGAGCCGGACCATCACGGTGTTGTCATTCGGATTGACATAAAGAACCTGCCCGCGGTAGCCCCCGGCAAAAAAATCATTATCACAATAGCCAACCTTTCTCGGATAGGTGTCGAGCCACCAGCAATAAGCATATCTTCGCGAGCGGCCATCCACCGTATCAGCCTGGCGTGCTGCGAGCACCCACTCTTCGGGGATAAGCTGCGTGCCATTCCAATTGCCGTTATTCAAATAGAGCCTGCCGAGTTTGGCGAGGTCAATCGCGGAAGCCGAAAGTCCGCAAAACATTTTTGCATCGCCTTGCTGACGGTCAAGGGCAACCCGCGCATCGTATTCCATCCCGAGCGGCTTCCAGATTTTTTCTTCCAGATATTCGGAAAAGCGCTTCCCAGTTGCTTTTTCGAGGCACATGCCCAGCACCTGGGTAGCCACGGATGAATAAGCAAACCGTGTCCCCGGCTCGTGTTGCTGCTTTAATTTCTTAACAAGGCGTTCCTGGTTGTTTGTGTAATACAGATTCAGCAGGCGTCCCCATGATTTGTAATCTTTAAAAGAAAATCCGGCTGTCATCTGCAGCAGGTGGTTCAGCGTGAGTTTTTCCCGTCCTTCGCCCCTGAAATACGGAAGGAAATCAGCTACGGGCTGAGCGGTACTTTTTATGTATCCTTCCGAGATGGCAATCCCCACCAGCATCGAGACCACCGATTTGGTGACCGAAAACACCTGAGACAATTTTTCCCGCGAATAGCCGTCAAAATATTTCTCATAAAGAATAGTGTCGTTGCGGATAATCAGAAAAGCAGTGGTGGAATGAGCCTGCAGGAATTCTTCTGCTGAAACATCTTCATCCACCGGCTTTCCGTTTGCCCAAAATAAGGGGGGCGGCAGTTGCTGATTTCCGCTTTTGAAAAATTCAAAATGGCTGGCTGATGTGTGAATGGTATCGGATGGAAAAATCTTTGTGTCGGTGATATCCGGCACATTGTATTTTAAAATGTATGAGGTGGAACTGCATCCGTTAATAAGCAATAAAACAACCGGCAATGCAAGAGGGAACAGATTCTTTTTCATGGATTTATCCGAAATAAGTTGGTGTAAAAAAATCAAGTCACAGCATAGACTTGATAAAAGTCAAGTTGGTTGCAAAGGGGGTGATTTTTGTGTGTAATTTGTGTGCAAACGATGTGGATAACCTAAATCAGATGAATGGCACTTCTAAAAATCGCTTTTCATATTGCCTCACCCTTTGCCCTTCTGCAGAGGAGAGGAGGTAAAATGTAGAATTTTTAGAATTGCCCTTAACTTAGCGCCTTAAATCTTAAGACAATGCAATTCAACTCCGTGAAGGAATTTTATCCTTACTACCTCACTCAGCACCGCGAAATACGCTGCCGCACGCTCCACTTTACCGGAACGTCGCTTGTAATTGTGATTTTCATAACTGCTATCATTTCCCAGCATTGGTGGCTTTTGCTTGCCATGCCGGTGGCCGGCTACGGATTTGCATGGACGGGGCATTTTCTTTTTGAGAAAAACAAGCCTGCGGCTTTCAACCACCCGCTCTACAGCTTTGCGTGTGACTTTATCATGTTCTGGCACATCATCACCGGGCGAATTAATGAGAAAATACGCGAAACCGAAAGAGCCGGCACGCAAAGCTGAATGTGCTAATGAGCCGATTCCTGATGTGCTGATTATTGATTACCAATCCACTATCTGACAACCATCACTGATAATCAGCTTCATGCTTTTAGGGAAAAAAATTGTAGTGGTGCTGCCGGCTTACAACGCAGAGCTGACGCTGGAAAAAACGTTCCGGGAAATACCGCTGGATATCGTGGATGAGGTAGTGCTGGTGGATGACAATAGCCGGGATAAAACCGTTGACGTGGCGCATCAAATCGGCATACGGCATATAATCAGGCACGAGCGGAACAAGGGCTATGGCGGAAATC
>DATLYB010000048.1:0-2128 GCA_035575215.1 Chitinophagales bacterium | reverse complement strand
TGTCGTGGTCTATCTTACGTCCATCCTGTATTTAGGCGCGCTGGCGGTGAACAGCATCTCCGGGCTGCCTATCACGGTGTGCATGTACGGGCTTGCTGTTTTCGCGGTGGTGATAACTCTGGGCGGCATGAAGGTGATTGGCTATACAGACATCATCCAGGTGGTATTTCTTGTTGCCGGAGGTCTTGCTACCACCTACCTCGCGCTTGACCTTGTGGCGGAACATTTCGGCAGCAGCGGAGCGGCAAGCGGATTCTCCCTCATGTTCACGCATGCAAACGAACACTTTCACATGATTCTCGATAGAGATAATCCGAACTATCTTGATTTGCCCGGTCTTACCGTGCTGCTGGGTGGAATGTGGATAGCCAATCTCAATTACTGGGGCTGCAATCAATACATTACACAGCGGGCACTGGGAGCGGCTTTGCCTACTGCCCGCAACGGAATTCTGTTTGCAGCATTTCTGAAATTGCTGATGCCCGTAATCGTGGTGCTGCCCGGTATCGCGGCATTTGTCTTATATCAGCAAAATACGGACATCCCCTCCATGATGATACAGGACGGAGAAGTGAATCCCGACAAGGCATACCCCATGCTGCTCAATTTGCTTCCTGTTGGATTAAAAGGGCTGTCCTTTGCAGCGCTGACAGCCGCTGTGGTGGCATCGCTGGCAGGAAAAGCCAACAGCATCTCAACCATCTTCACGCTTGACATTTTCAAGAAGCGGATTGACCCGAAAGCTGATGAATACAAAACTGTTTGGGTGGGAAAGGTCACCATCATTGCAGCGATGGGCATTGCGGTCATCATCGCTCCGCTGATGGGCATTGACAAAAAAGGAGGCTTTCAATACATCCAGGAGTACACCGGTTTTGTAAGCCCGGGCGTCTTCGCCATGTTCATCATGGGGTTTTTCTGGAGAAAGACTACTTCCCATGCAGCGTTGTTTGCCATAGTGGGCGGATTTTTGTTTTCACTGCTACTGAAATTTCTTCCGCAGATGGCTGAACTTTCAGCGCTTGCTCCCATTGGCTTCTCAGCGCCAAACAGCAAAGGCGTTTATGAGATTCCGTTTCTTGACAGAATGGGGATTGTATTTGTGGTATGCGCTGCAGGAATGTGGCTCATCAGCGCTTTTGAAAATGCGCGGGGAGTGAAGCCTAAGCCGCTGAAGGCGGATACTTCGCTTTTCAGAGTGTCAAATGCTTTCGCTGCTGGCGCCCTGATTGTTTGCGGAATTCTGGCAGCACTCTACGGAGTATTCTGGTAATTATTTGCTTAACGCACTGCTTCGTACTTCTCCTTTTCAAACTTCCTGGTTCTTCTTCTGAATGTAAACGTAAAGTAGGGCCAAAGTGCCACATTCTTGCCGTTGCGGTTTTGATACCAGCTGGTGCATCCTCCCGTCTGCCACACGGTTTGTTTCAGCTTGTGCTGCAGTTCATCATTGTACGCTTTCTGCGCCTCGCTTTTCACGTCAATGAATTTCCAGTTGTTTTTCCGAATGGCTTTGATGCACTCCATAACATAATGTACCTGCGCTTCAATCATAATAATCATGGAGCTGTGCCCCAAGCCGGTATTGGGTCCCACGATGAGAAAAAAATTCGGAAAACCTGCGATGGTGGTCCCAAGGTAAGCTTCCGCTCCATCTTGCCACGCATCATTCAGATTATATCCGTTCCGGCCTTTGACATCATATACAAGAACTCCTTCGGCAGCATGGAAGCCCGTGGCTAAGATAATCGCATCAGCGGCTCTGTATTTTCCGTCAGCGGTAATGATTCCCGTTTCATTTATCTCACGGATAGCTTCTGTAATCACTTCTGCATTGGCGCGCTGTAATGCCGGATAATAATCGTTCGACAACAGCACGCGCTTGCAGCCTATCGCATAAGCCGGAGTGAGTTTTTTTCTCAGCGCCTCATCCTTCACGGAATCTTCCAGATGCTTCAGCGCTATTTTCTTGGCCAGTTTCATGAGGGTTTTTCGCTTCGTGATAAAGCCCGTTGCAAAAAACTCATTCCGCCAATACAGAAAGCCTCTGTATAAGTATTGAATAAAGGGGAAATTTGCGAAAAGCTTTTTTTCAAATTCAGTCACGGGGCGGTCAGGTTTAGGGATT
>DATLYB010000047.1:0-4206 GCA_035575215.1 Chitinophagales bacterium | reverse complement strand
TTCAATGCCCAAAACTGACATTTTGACTGCACACCTAATTGCACACCTAAATGCACACCTAATAGCCTTCAAACGTCATTCGAATCAGGTTAGAATGATAGATGGATGCGGCATAAATTGAACGAAATTTCGACATTTCGTTTTTGGTTTTCCTTCACTTTTAACCTGAAAACCGAGTCTTTGAATTTCGACATTTCGTTTTTACCCCCGTAGTAAGTGTCAAAATAATTTTTCCTGCACCGCTCGTGGTCGCCATACGTAGTCCGCAATATAGAGGGCCATGGGAATTTAATGCACAAGCGACCTTCAACGTTATTTCCCGATTGCTCTTTGCCGTTTTCATCAACAATCACGGGCTGAATACCGGGTAGCGGCAGGGTGGCGTAACTTGGTTTCAAGGGGGTGATTCCAGCAAGCGGTGAAATCAGGATGCCGCCTGTTTCCGTTTGCCACCAGGTGTCAACGATGGGGCATTTTTTCTTACCGATGTTTTCATAATACCAGTTCCATGCTTCCTCATTTATCGGCTCACCCACTGTTCCCAGCACGCGCAAGGAGTTCAGTTTGTAAGGTTTCACATAACTCAATCCCTGTGCTTCCAGCGAGCGAATGGCAGTGGGTGATGTGTAGAAAATATTCACCTTGTATTTATCCACCACCTGCCAGAACCTTCCCGCATCGGGGTAGGTGGGGATGCCTTCAAACATCAGGGTGGTTGCGCCTGCAAGCAAAGGACCATAGACGAGGTAAGAATGCCCCGTTACCCAGCCCACATCGGCTGTGCACCAGTAAATGTCGCCATCATTATATTGAAATACGTTCCGGAAGGTATAATCCACAAACACCATGTATCCCCCGCAGGTGTGCACCACGCCTTTGGGCTTTCCTGTCGAGCCGGATGTGTAGAGAATGAAGAGCATGTCTTCGGCATCCATTTCCTGAGCACTGCAATCTGTGCCTGCTTTCGGCAGTTCATCATGCAGCCACACATCTCTGCCGGCACGCATACTGATATTGCTGCCGGTTCGCTTCAGCACAATCACCTTTTTCACCGTGGGGCAGTTAGCGAGCGCTTCGTCCACAATTTCTTTCAGCGCAATTTCCTTTGCCCCGCGATAGGCGCCATCAGCGGTGAGCACGATGCTGCAGCTTGCGTCATGAATCCTGTCAGCCAGCGAGCCGGAAGAAAATCCGGCAAACACCACCGAATGAATCGCACCGATTCTGGCGCAAGCCAGAACGGCAATTGCCAATTCAGGCACCATCGGCATATAAATGCAGATGCGGTCGCCTTTTTTCGCTCCGTGGTTTTTCAGAACGCTGGCAAACCGGCAAACGCGTTCATGGAGTTCCTTGTAAGAGAGCTGAATTCCTTTTTCATTCGGGTTATTCGGCTCCCAGATAATTGCAGGCTGGCTGGAACGCTGCGGCAGATGCCTGTCGAGGCAATTCTCGGTGATGTTCAGCTTGCCGTTAATGAACCACTTCACGCGGGGCTCGGTGAAATTCCAGTCAAGCACTTTGTCCCATTTTTTCCGCCAAACGAAATCTTCCGCCACCTCTGCCCAGAATGCTTCGGGGTTTTTAAGGCTGGCTTCATATTGCCGCTGATATTCCTCAAATGTGGTGATTCGTTTCATGGTTATTTATGATAAAATGAGCAGATGTCGTTTCCTTTTAAGAAATTTCAAACTCTAAACCCGATTGGCATTTACTGCCTGTTGCTTTCAGCCGGCCGGAGCGTTTCCAGATTTCCTTTTGCTAATTCAAAATCAGGAAATACTTCCAGCGCTTTTTGAAATGATTCCACCGCCACATCCTTATTGCCGATGTCGCGGGCAAGCACTCCCTTGATGTTATAAGCTGCCGCTTTAATGGGCACCCTTTGCTGTAAATTCTGATTTTGCCCATACTGAATCAGTACATTTTCATTTTCAATATCCGGCATGGCAAGCAGCCGCTCAATCGAGACGGCACATTCCTCCACCCGTTTCAAATTGTATTGAATCGTGGCGATTTGGTAAAGATACGCTGACTTGCCGGTGGCTTTAAGCAGGATTTCATAATCGTCCAGCGCCTCCTTCAGCAAGCCGAGCGACTGCTTTGAAATTGCAAGCAGTTCCCTTGTAGTCGTATCATCAGGGCTTTTTTTGATTAACTCATTACCCAGCATCACTGCCTGCGGATAAGAGCGCGTATCGCAATAAAAAAGGAACAGGCTGTCGAGCCAGGATGAATCCTTAGGATGCAGCACAATAAGATTGAACAGGGCGCTGCGCGCGGCATTTGCATCGCCATATTTCCTCGCCATCGTGTAAATGTCTTTCTGCTGCTGAATCTGAGAGGCGGTATCATAAATGCATCCGGCAAATAAGCTCAGGGAGGGTAACGCCAAAAGGTATTTAAATTTCACTGAAAACGTTTTTTTGTTGTTTCAAAGATATAAATCCGCATTTCATTTTCACTTACAAGCGCGCAAATTTTTCGAGCTTTGAAAAACTCAACTTTTGGATAATTGATATTAACATGGACATTTTAAAAGTCAATGTTAGCAAGGGTTTTAGAGTGTATTGAATTTCAGAATCATGTTGAAAAATGAGTTTTTCAAAGAACTCTTTTCATCTACGTATGACTCTATCCCTTTGTAACAACGATTTTTGAAAAATCCCACATTCTGTTTGTTTATATGCCACTTAATCCGTTGGTCTTATTTTTCTACTTTTGCGACCGTTAATAATTTTTTTTTTAGCGCATGACCGTTGGCTTGCTGAAGGAACCGGAAGGAGAAAACAGAGTGGCATTGCTGCCTGAAAGCGTGCAGATGCTGATAAAAATGAACGTGAAGGTGAAGGCTGAAAAAAATGCCGGAGCCAGAGCATTTGCCGATGATGAACAATATCAAAAGGCGGGCGCTGAGCTGGCTGACCGAGAAGCGGTGCTGAAAACCTCCAACCTCCTCATTTGCATCAATCTTCCGCAGAAAGACGATTTAAGCCAACTGCACCCGGGGCAAGCCTGGATGAGCGTCTTTCAGCCGCTCACGAACAGGTATCTTGTCGAGGAGTTCCTCCAGAAGAAAATTACTTCCTTCAGCCTGGACATCATTCCGAGAATTACCCGCGCGCAGGCGATGGATGTGCTTTCGTCCATGGCTACCGTGGCAGGATACAAAGCGGTACTGCTGGCAGCCGTCCATTCCCCGAAATTCTTTCCCATGTTTATGACGGCAGCAGGCAGCATCACCCCTTCAAAAGTGCTCATACTAGGGGCGGGTGTTGCGGGGCTGCAGGCAATTGCCACTGCCAGAAGATTAGGAGCTGTGGTGGAAGCTTTCGATGTGCGGGCTGCTGCCGAAGAGGAAGTGAAAAGCCTGGGCGCCAGGTTCGTCAAGGTGGAAGGCGCGCGCGATGAAGCGAGCGCAGGCGGCTATGCCGTGGAACAGACAGAAGAATTCAAACAAAAGCAGCGAAATCTTATTCATGCACACGCAAGCAAATCGAATATCATCATCTGCACGGCACAGATTCCTGGTAAAAAAGCACCGCTGCTGATTACGAAGGAAACCGTTGAGGCAATGCAGCCCGGCTCGGTGATTGTTGACCTTGCCGCGTCAACGGGAGGCAACTGCGAACTGTCGAAAAACGATGCCACGATAGTCCATAAAGGAGTTACCATCATCGGCAATTCCAATCTTCCTTCCACCATGCCGTCAGATGCAAGCAAAATGTTCGGAAAGAATGTCATCAATTTTTTGAAGCTAATCATCACAAAAGAGGGCAGCCTGAATCTGAATTGGAATGATGATATTGTAAAAGAAACCTGCGTGACCCACAACGGTGAACTTGTCAGCGAGCGGGTGAAGAAATTCATGCTGGAAACAGTATCTTAAAAATGGAACAGGCATTTAATTTTTTCTATGAACACCGGGAGTTTATTTTCCTGATTATCCTTTCTATTTTTTTAGGAATTGAGGTCATCTCCAACGTGCCAGCCGTCTTGCACACCCCGCTGATGTCAGGCGCTAACGCCATTCACGGAGTGGTAATTATCGGAGCGATTATCGTGATGGGTCAGGCCGAATCCGACAATTATCTCGCGCTGATTCTCGGCTTTCTTGCGGTGATTCTCGGTACGCTTAACGTGGTGGGTGGCTTCGTAGTGACGGACAGGATGCTGGAGATGTTTAAGAAAAAGGAGAAGAAAAAA
>DATLYB010000046.1:0-6407 GCA_035575215.1 Chitinophagales bacterium | reverse complement strand
TTGTTGGTCTTCACAAGGTTCATGTGGTTAATGCCGCTGAGGGCGGCAATAATCAAAAATCCCAAGCCTGCCTGCACGAAGCCGCCATATATTCCGATGAAGAACGAAAGAACCAGCGCAATACCCAGCCGGGCGGGGCTGTGCACTTCTTCAAGGGCTTGCTTGCGTAAGAAAGGTTCGATAATGATAAGTACCGACACCGCGAACATGATAATGGCAAGCGTTGTTTTAAAAACCTCATCATTCATCCTGATGGCAATGAGCACACCGAGCACTGCCCCCGCCATTGCCGGGATACCCAGTTGAATACCGTACCGAATGCCGCGGATGCCCTGACGCCTGAAAGCATACATCGAAGAGATGCTGGAAAAAATTATCGCCACACGGTTCGTGCCGTTGGCTACCGCTGAAGGAAAGCCCATGAAAAACAGAACCGGCAATGTGAGCAGCGAGCCGCCCCCTGCCACAGTATTGATGAACCCGGTCACGATTCCCACCACAATCAGGATGAGGGCATTTTGCAAAAGCCCGCTGTCTGTGAAATCCAAAGGGTGATTGTATTTTTGGCGGGTGAAAGTTAATTCGATAATTCCGTTTGTCGTTTGCGGGGTGGTTGAAATCCAAATCGAAAAAACAAACAATGAACGCCTTGGCATATTTGTTTCATTTGATTAATTAAGATGCAGAACCGAAAACGCAGCGCCCTTCTCGCTGGAGCCTCCGGATTGATTGGCGGGCATTGCCTGAATTTTTTGCTGAATGAGGCTGCTTATGATTCCGTCTCGCTCGTTGTAAGGAAAGAAATGCCGCTGATTCATCCGAAACTGCGTCAGCATAGTATCAATTTTGACCGGCTCATTGATTATTCTTCCATCCTGAAAGGGGATGATGTCTTCTGCTGTCTTGGCACCACTATCAAAAAAGCCGGCTCGCAATCGAACTTCAAAAAGGTAGATTTGGAATATCCGGTCGAAATAGCCCGGCTCGCGTTGGCTAACGGAGCAAAACAGCTCCTGATTGTCACCGCTTTAGGAGCAAATAAATCTTCATTGATTTTTTACAACCGGGTGAAGGGCGAAGTGGAAGATGCGGTGAAAAAGCTTTCCTACAATGCCATTCACATATTCAGACCTTCGCTGCTATTGGGCGAAAGGAAGGAATACAGAGCGGGTGAAAAAATAGGAACCGCTTTGTACCGAATCGCTTCTCCGCTCTTTATCGGACCGCTGAAAAAATACAAAGCCATTGAGGGAAAAGCGGTTGCAGCCGCCATGGTGGATTGTGCGAAGCGAAACGGGAGAGGCGTGTTTATTTATGAATCAGAAGAAATTCAACGCATTTATGACAGACAGCCAAAAACTCGTGGGTCGTAACTGCGGATTAAACACCATGAACAACACATAGCAAACCGAATCATGAATCTCGCCATTGACATCGGCAACACGCGAACGAAGCTCGCAGTTTTTGACCGCGATGAAATTATCTGCACCGATGCCACTGACGCACTGACGGACGCTTACATCAGGCGCCTTTTCAGAAAGTTTTCAATCCAGAAGTGCATCCTCTCGGCAGTTTCCGATTACCATAACGACATCAAAAATTTCCTGGCAGCGAACTCATGGCTGCTGATTCTTGACAGCAGCACTCCGCTGCCTGTTAAAAACCTGTACAAAACACCGCTCACGCTTGGTAAAGACCGCATCGCTGCAGCGGCAGGAGCTTATGCACTGTATCCGAATGAGAATGTTCTGGTGCTGGATGCGGGAACAGCCTTCACGTTTGAATTCATCAGCCGCAGGGGTGAATATCTGGGCGGTGGCATTTCCCCCGGCATTCGGCTGCGGCTGAAAGCGCTGAACGCTTACACCGCCAACTTGCCGTTGATAGAGCCGCAATCCGTTGATTTCCTTACCGGCACCTGCACAAAAGAATCCATCCTCAGTGGCGTTATGAACGGGATGCGGCTTGAAATAGAAGGATTCATCCGAGAGTATACAGGGAAATATGAGCACCTTCGCGTTTTGCTGACGGGAGGGGATGCCTTCTTTTTTGAAACTACTTTGAAAAGTAAGATATTTGCTGTCCCCAATCTGGTGCTCATCGGTCTCAATAAAATACTGCAGCATAATGCACCCTCCCGCTAAGCGGTGGCGCTTGGTGCTGCCGCTTCTTTTCTTGCCGTGCCTTCTTTTTTCGCAGGAGATTGCGCCCTATTCCCGCTTTGGGCTTGGTGAACTCTCTTCCTCCTCCTTTGCAGCATCAAAAGGAATGGGTCGGCTTGCGGCAGGCTACCGTGCTCCGTTGCATATCAATTTTCTGAACCCCGCCTCCTATTCCGCCTTTTCCACGGCTCTCAAACTTACTACGCTGGAAGCCGGCTTCAATTTCACAACAAAAAAAATCACCGATGGGCTTACGAATAAATCTTACCGGACAGGCGATGGGTTTCTCGACTATGTGGCGCTGGGTTTTCCGGCAGGAAAAAGCGGAGGCGCGAGCATCGGGCTTATCCCCTATAGCCAGATGAGCTATAGCTTTAAGGACACCCTTCATGATGACACCCTCGGTGACATTGCCCAACAATATGACGGCAGCGGCAGGCTCTACCAGCTTTATGGCGGAGGTGCCGTGCGCTTTGCAAAAAATGACACCCTCCCCGGTGATTTTTCCATCGGGCTGAATTTCTCTTATGTATTCGGCAACCTTGACCGCACGGAGGTTCTGCAATTTCCCGATGGCAGCTTTTATAATACACGGATATCTTCATCCGCCAGGGTGGGCAGCTATGTATTGAGTGCCGGAGTGCAATACAAAAGAACGTTCAGCGACAGTCTTTATGCCGTCATAGGCGCTTATGGACTTTTTCCGGTGGCAAGCACTTCAACTGAATATGTTAAATGGGACCGCTTTGTCATCTTGTCAAGCGGAGTGTTTGTTGTTGACACCGTATATGATGATGACAGAAAAAACGAAAATATCAAAATACCTCCGGAAACAGGTGTGGGTATATCGGTGGGGCAGCCCGAAAAATGGATGGCGGGTGTGGATTTCAAATATTCGGTCTGGAATGATGTAGAGACATTTTCCAACGAAGCCGTATTTGAAAACTCATGGGAACTGCGCGGAGGGGGTGAGTTCAAGCCCGATTTCCGTTCGCAGAAGCTCTTCAAAAGCTCGTCATACAGGCTGGGCGCCTATTACAACCGCGGCTATCTGAACACCGATGGCGAGCGCATTTCCGAATACGGTTTCACTTTCGGCATCGGATTACCGGTGAAATCATGGCTGTCAAGGCTAAACTTTTCCTTTGATGCGGGAAACAGAGGAACTCTCAAAAACGGCTTGATAAGCGAAACCTTTTTTCGGGCTTACATCGGGTTGACGCTGAATGAAAAATGGTTCACCAAGCCGAAGTATGATTAAGATTCTGTCATTTATATTTAACCCGAATTCATCTTAATTCATGTCTGCTTGCTGTCGTTTTGTGTTTATAAACCGCAAACGCCAGGCAAGGACATCAAACTTTCAGTATGCGCGCGCTTCTTTTGTTGTTTATCTTTTCTTCCTGCGCCCCGGATATGGAGAAAGTCAACCAGATTTCTGCCGAAAATGCTTCGCTCACCGAAAGAGGCGAAGATGTGGAAATCCAATATAGCGAAGAAGGCAAGCTCAGAGCAAAGATATCGGCACCATTGGTTGCAACGCATAATGCGGAGGAACCCTACATGGAATTTACTAAAGGTCTTAAGCTGAATTTTTTTGACGATGAACTGAATGTCACCAGTAAGCTGGCTGCCAACTATGGCATTTACTTCACCAAAAAAGAAGAGATGATGGTGCGCGATGATGTGGTGATTGTGAACGCCAAAGGCGAGATGCTGAACACCGAAGAATTAACGTGGAGGCGGAAAGATGAAAAGCTTTATTCAGGCAAGTTTGTCCGCATCACTACCCCCGAAGAAATAATTTACGGAACTGGATTCGAAGCAAAGCAGGACTTTTCAGACTATACGATAAAGAATATCTCAGGCATCGTGCATTTGGAAAAGGGGAAGGTCAATTAAAAGTTTTAAGTTTATATCCATTTGTGAAATGGAAATCCAAATTGCCATCATCGCGCTGGTATTTTCGGCATTCTTTTCAGGAATTGAAATCGCCTATGTTTCAGCCAACAAGCTGAAGCTGGAACTGCTCAAAAAACAAGGCACATTCACCGGCAGAATCTTGGCTGTTATCACCTCCAGTCCGTCCGATTTTCTTGCCACCACGCTGATAGGTAACAATATCGCCCTTATCATCATCAGCCTTATGATGGCAACGCTGCTGGAACCCCTTATTTCTGCCTGGCTTCCGCCAGCCGTTACCAATGAGTTTTCCATCATGGTCATCCAAACGCTCATCACCACCCTGCTGGTTTTGTTTTTGGGTGAGTTTATTCCCAAGGCGCTTTTCCGAATTTATCCTGACAGCGCCTTGCGGATTTTCGCTTTTCCACTGCTGATAGTATATTACCTTTTGTACCCGCTGGTGTGGTTCATTGTGTCGCTTACCCACAGCCTGTTAAGGTGGGCAGTCCGCGTCAGTTTCAGCGACAATCCGCTGCTGTTCTCCCACGCTGACCTTGAGCATTTTATCACACAGTTCGTTTCCGGCAAAGAGAAGGAGAAAGAGGTGAATGCGGATATCTTCGAAAGAGCTTTATATCTCAGAGAGGTGCGCGCACGGGAATGCATGGTGCCCCGCACAGAAATTGAAGCTATTGACGTAAATGCCACCATTGACGATCTTAGGAAAAAATTCACCGATACCCGCCTCTCCAGAATCATTATCTACGATGGAACGATTGACTCCATCCTCGGCTATGTGCACCATTTTGATTTGCTGAAAAAGCCTGCCGCCATCCGCGAGATTATCTTCCCCATCAAAGTAATTCCAGAAACGATGCTGGCAAAGGATATCCTCAACCTCTTTATGAAAGACCACAAGAGCATTTGCTGGGTGGTGGACGAATTCGGAGGCACCTCCGGTATAGTCACCCTCGAAGACGTGCTGGAAGAAATTTTCGGAGAAATAAAAGACGAGCACGACACGGAGGAGTTTCTAGAAAAACAGGTGTTTGAAGATGAATTTATTTTTTCCGGAAGACTGGAAGTCCAATACCTCAACGATAAATATCAGCTCCACATTCCCGAAGGTGATTACAAGACCTTGGCAGGATTCATCCTGTCCCACTACGAAAACATCCCATCAAAGGGAGAAGAAATCATCATAGGCAACTTCAGGTTCAAGGTGCTCAACGTCAGCGAAACGCGGATTGAATCCGTGCGGATGAAGCTTTTGCCTCAGCCCGTCCCTGTCTATCAGGCCGGTTAAATTTTCCGGCTTCCAAAGTTTGTTTATCTGTAAGCCTTTCTATAATTTTGCCCTTCCAAAAATTTCAGGGGTTAAAGGAAAAAGCAAAAGCTATGGCGCAAAGAATCAGAATAAAGCTGAAATCATACGACCACAACCTGATTGACAAGTCTGCCGATAAGATTGTGAAGACGGTGAAAGCTGCTGGCGCTGTGGTTTCCGGTCCTATTCCTTTGCCCACGGAAAAGAAAATATTTACCGTGCTGAAATCACCGCACGTGAATAAGAAAGCACGCGACCAGTTTCAGCTTGCCACCCATAAGAGATTGATGGATATTCACAGTTCCACTTCCAAGACAGTGGAGGCATTGATGAAACTGGAACTGCCCAGCGGAGTGGATGTGGAAATTAAAGCATATTAGGACGAAACCATGAAAGGCATCATCGGAAAGAAAATAGGGATGACTAACATCTTTGACGAAATGGGAAATCATGTTCCCTGCACGGTCGTGGAGGCAGGTCCGTGTGTGGTGAAGCAGGTTAAAAAAGCGGAAACTGACGGCTACAATGCGGTGCAGCTGGCTTTTGATGAGAAACGCGGGAAGAGCACCAACAAAGCCCTTCTCGGTCATTTCAAAAAAGCAAACACTACCCCCAAGAAAAAACTGTTTGAATTCCGCAATTTCCCTATTGAGAAAAATTTGGGCGACATTGTGAACTGCGAGATATTCAAGGCGGGCGAGTATGTTGACGTGGTGGGAACATCCAAAGGCAAAGGATTTCAGGGCGTGGTAAAGCGCCATGGATTTGCAGGCGTGGGCGGAAGCACGCACGGACAGCATGACCGGAAACGAGCTCCCGGCTCGGTGGGAAGCACCTCAACACCCGCCAGAACATTCCCCGGATTGAGAATGGCAGGCAGAACGGGAGGCGCTACTGTGAAAGTGCTGGATTTGGAAATCCTGAAAATTGACGCCCCCAACAACCTGCTGTTCATAAAGGGAGCCATTCCCGGATATAATGGTTCGTATGTAATTGTTGAAGCATAATGAAGC
>DATLYB010000045.1:0-5742 GCA_035575215.1 Chitinophagales bacterium | reverse complement strand
GTTCCCAACGGGACATCGTACATATAGTAAAAATGAAATCCCCATGAGTTCCATTTTGTTGAAAGGCTGTCAATATTATGAATCCAATTATCAAAACTGAAGCCGATTACAATCCGGTCGCTGGCTTCATTTTCTGTTTTTTCTTTTTGTTCCTTCTTTTCTTTTTCCCCTGTTTCATTCTGTGCAAACAATGAAAGCGGGAACACGAATAGCAATAGCAGAGATTTTTTCATCAGAAAAAAATTTGAATACAATGAAAGGCAGCAAATTTAGTTTTTTAAATACGGGAATTATAATCCGGCCGGCTAAGTGGGTAACCCATCAGGATGATAAGAACAAGGAGGCTGTCAGGCAGCGTTGCCCGCTGAACTCAGTGACTTCAACTCCTGGCACAGATGATTCACCAGGTGCTGGATTCCGTTGCGAAGAAGGGAAAGCATCTGAAACAGGGCGTCTTGTTTTCCGTTTTCCTTTGCATTAGACTCTATCTCATGAATAAGGTGTGTCAGGTGATAGCCACCCACAACCTGCACGGACGATTTCAGCTTATGCACGGTGATACGGAGCATTTCAAAATTTCTTTGCTGCAGATGTCCAAACGCATGCTCAACGGCTTGCGGAGCATCCGTGATAAACAGTTCCAGTATTTCAGCGATGAAACTTTGGTCGCCTCCTGAAAGCTCCTTCAAATAATCGAGCTTTGGTGCGATGCTTAATGCATGTTCGGCAGCCGTATCAATTGAACGAATTCTTGCACTCATAGTCACCCCCTCAAAATCTTGCACAGCAAAAAATCAAGAGTTAATACGTGAGTGAGCGTAAAAAAGTTATGGACTAAATAGTTGAATTAATTGAAGAATAAAGGAGTCATGTTAATTTTCAGACAGGACGTGTGTTTCAATAAAATCGCTGAATGCCCGTTGTCCGTTGGCATTAAAATGCGTATCGTCAGACCACCAGAGAATTTCATTTTTCTCGTAAAATTTCTTTTTTGCCTGCTCAATGAGGTAAGGTTTGGAATCGTAATAATCAATCTGAAGTTTCCTTAGGAGCTCCTCCAGTGCCATTCCGAATCCGGAGGGATGGGGATTGGTCGTCCAGGGCGGCATCCCGTTGTAAAGCCAATCGTAAACCTCGCTTTTCGTGGGTATTAGTATGACTTTGAGGGTAATACCCTTTTCTTGAGCAAATTTTTTTGCCACTTCAAACACTCTTTTAAAAGTATTGAACTTCACATCATTTTGGATTTCTTCCTTGGACAAGCTTGCCATTTCTGCATAATGTTTAAGGAAATACACCTTTCTGCTATCAGATAAATCCCGTAGCTGGACATTGGTATTTTTTGGAGCACGAATTCTCACAACCATTTGTCTAAGTGGCGACCTGTTGAAGAAAGTTCTGATTTTTACCTTTGTTGCCGAAATCCAGGATGACTTCATCTCCTCCTTCAGCCTGTTTTCAGCTATAAAATCCAATATCGCGTCTCCATTTCGGGGAAGATAAAGAGGCACATCATTGCCTGTGAAAATACACCATAGCACCACCGGGTTTTTCACAAGATTTATTTCGTCAATTTCAATAACCAAATTAGCCAATTCATCCAGCGGGTTGCCCGGATACGACAGATTATATACCGCATCTTCATGTTCTCGCGAGAGAAAAGAAACGAATGTTGAATCCTGTTCGATTTCACCTCCTGACCCGAAGGAATCGCCCAGCACGATAATTTTATTTTGTTTCTTTTCTTGCCCCGGTTTATTTCTGAATCCTCTTGAGTCAGTAATATAACTTACCATCCTATCTTCTTTAAAATTCAATTCTCCGCTCATAGCTGCTAAATCACCATAGGCAACACCGGTGTAAGCTGTGTTTTTTTTCAGCCTTCCGAGCATGGGATATTCCGGCATGGCACTTCCAAGCATATCAAAAGGCCTGTAATAAATGAATGATTTAAAAGCGGTTCGTATTACGATATCGCATGCTGCCAACGTTAACGCTGCTGTTGCTACTACAAGCACAAGGCGGGAACCAATCTTTAAAAAAAAGTTCTTAAAAAAATTGATAACCACTGCGCTGCCAGCAATAAAGACTAAAAACCGCTTGGTAAGATGAAGGTCATATCCAAAAATCAAGGCGGAGTAAATAAGAAATATGAGAATGACTGCGTAAGTCAGATTCAACTTCAGGAAACCTGATGATTGTGATGGCTTTTTAAGCATTTGGTATGCTGAAATTTGAGAAAGTTCAGCGCGTTACGGGATGCAATTTTAGCTCATGTTTTCATCCTGCATCAATTTCGCAATAGATTCTTTTTAACCAAATCCATTCTAAGCTATCGAAAGCATTGCGCATAAAACTTTCTTAGTGTCGGTTAAATCTGCCAACGAAATACAATTATGAGTCATACCTTGTCATTTAAAGATGAAAATGCCCATTATTATCGGGGTTATTTTTAGAGAATAATAATAATAGTAAGCTGCTTTCACGAACTTTGTTCGCATAGCAAATCAGGTGAAGTCAATTCCCAGGAAAATCCTTATCATCTCCACCGAATTCCCGCCAGTGCCTGGCGGTATCGGCACCCATGCCTATTTTTTAGCGAACGAATTGCATTTGCTCGGATGGCAGGTGGAAGTATTCACCGAGCAATTTGAGCTTTATGAGAAAGAAGTTGCAGAATTTGAGCGCACCTGTAAGTTTACGGTTTACAGGGCGCAGCCTACTCCAACTATCACATCCCTCATTATCAAGCTTTACAGAATTTTTATTACCATCATCCGATTTAAGCCGGATATCATTGCAGGAACAGGCAAGCACGCAGTATGGTTTGCTGTTTTGATGAGCAAGCTTACATTGAAAAAATGCGTTGCCATCGGGCACGGTACGGAGTTTACCATTGCCATGTCTGATTTTTCCAAAAAGGTGAACCGATGGGCATATTCTTCGGCTGATGCGCTGATTACTGTTTCAGATTTCACGCGTGATGTGGCAAAAAAAACAGGCATCCGCAACAATCGCTGCATAACAATATATAATGGTGCTGACGGAAGATTTTTTAGAATGCTGGATAAAGAATCGGTAAGCAGTTTTAAGAAATCAAAGGGTATTGAACATTCGAGAATTATAATCACAGTAGGGAATGTCAGCGACAGGAAAGGGCAGGAGTATGTCATCCGTGCACTGCGGAAAGTGTCTGAGAAGTTTCACGATACACATTATTATTGCGCAGGACACTCTACGGTCAAAGACAAACTCGCCTCTCTTGCCAGGGAGCTTGGATTGGCTGACAGGGTTCATTTCTTGGGTAAGGTGCCGGCAGACGAGTTGCTGTTGTGGCTGAATGCATGTGATTTATATTGCCTCACCAGCATCGTCACGGATGAAGGCGATTTTGAGGGCTTCGGCATCTCGGTAATCGAAGCCGCCTTATGCGGGAAGCCGGCAATTGAATCGGCTGAGGCTGGCGTGGCAGAATCGGTGATTGATGGAAAAACAGGGTTGCGCGTTCCGCCTAAAGACACTCATGCCATAGCTGACAGTATCCTTCTGTTGTTTGAAGATGACGAACTTAGACAGCGCCTGGGGCATAATGCACTCCAGAATGCCTTGGATAATCTAACGTGGGAAAAGGTAGTGAAGCGTTATGAAGAAGTGTTGCTGAACATTATTTAGATTCTCTGAAACGCAGATTTATGATTAAGAAGATTTCCCGTGTTTTAAATGAACTCCTGTTTAATGTTTATCCACAGGGAAACCTGCGTTTTTCCAGGCTGCACAATACAATTTTAATGTATCATGGAGTTGACCTGCGTGGCAATACAGCATTCAATATGCGGCACACGCATATTAAATGCTTTGAGGCGCATATCCGGTTTTTGAAAAAGTATTGCAATGTCATCACCCTGGCTGATTTTTTTCAAAAGAAGTTCGAGCCTGTGAAGGTAAATGTTGCCATCACATTTGATGATGGCTACCGGAATAATTTCAAATATGCGCTTCCCCTATTGGAGAAATATCAAGTGCCTTCTTCGTGGTTTATAACGGGACTAAACATGACAGGCACTCCGGCTATTTGGGCAGATATTCTGAATATAGCCGAAAAACTTACGGACAAGCCCGTCCGAATTGATGGAGAATTGTTTGTGCATAAAGACAGCCGTTATCGCTCCTCTTCCACGGGATTCACCCTTTTTGAAACCGTTAAAACCCACAAGCCTCATTTTGATTTCAAGGAAAAAATGGTAAAAGCCTTTATGGAAATCATTGATTTCAACAACAGGGATGACTTGTTTGATTACTGGAAACTGATGAGTGATGAGGAAATCCAAAAAGCCTCCCGGTCGCGATTTATCGAAATTGGCAGTCACGGATTTTTTCACAACAATCTGGGAAATCTTTCAATTGAAGATGCGAAAGACGAGTTAACCCGTTCAAAAAATTATTTGGAAAATCTGACTCAAAACGTGGTGGTATCCCTGGCATACCCTGATGGCTCCTATTCGAAAGAAATAATCAACGCGGCTGAATCCATCGGGATTAAGCACCAGCTCGCAGGCGATGGATTTCTTTTCCCTGATGATAAAAGGGATGTACGGATACGCGACCGGGCTGGCATATATACCTGCGGTCGTTGCGGAAACCAGCTTTTTGACGCGCTTAAGTGGGGAAGTGACTGATGGAATATCGGTTCTTAAGGCAAAGCGATGAAACACTTTCTGATTTATGTTACTTGTTCCGCATTGTGCACCACCGCCACCTGCCTGAAAGCTATTTCAAAAAAAAATATGACACCGGTTGGACCGGGAAAAAATACCTCGGGTATATCGCCTATAATGAAAAAAGGGAGCCGGTGGCATCTTATGCAGTTCTTCCCTGCTATTTGTTGTACCGTCAGCAAAAGATATTGGTGGCGCAGGCCGTTGACGCCACCACCCACCCTGCTCACAGGAAAAGAGGTTTGTTCGTCACGCTGGCGCAAAAAACACACCAGTTGGCAAAAGAGGAAGGAGTCTTGTATGTTTTCAGTTTCCCCAATGCAAATTCCTATCACGGATTTACGCAGCGTCTTCATTTTCTTCATCCGGAGGATGCCGTACAATATACTATCCCCGTAAAGACGCTTCCTTTAATCAAGGCGGCAAACAAGTATAAATGGTTTTCAGCTATGTATGGAATTTACTTCCGGGCGATAATGCGATTATTCTTCCGCAAAGGCGGGTTGGTCATACCCAACTCTGTGACTGAAGACAATGTGCCGGGAATTGAACATGATGCAGATTATTTTTCTCACAAGTCTTACGAAAAAAATTACCGGCTTAAGACAGGGAAGTTCAGAATATGGTTTAAACTGGATGATGGAATCCTGGCAGGGGATGTTTCCAGATTCCATGAGAATGATTTCAAGGATTTCATCGGCAACGTCAAACGCATGTGCAGGTTATTGGGTTCGCATCAGTTCAGAGTCAGCGCCTCCCCCGATACGTTTATTGACAGGATGTTTAGGGGAAAATTTCAAAGCAACAAAGCATTTCCGGTCACCTATCTTGATTTGGGCGTGTCCAAAATGCTGCCCCCGGAAACAGTCAAATTTGTCATGGCTGATTCGGATACTTTCTGAACAAGATTGCTGTTTCTTTTAAAGGAAATTTTCCCTAACTTGCGTGAACAATACGACCTGTGAGCGGTAAAGTGTATCTTCAAAAAAATTGCTTCTGAAGCTTAAAGGTTATAGTATCGGAAAAT
>DATLYB010000044.1:0-6076 GCA_035575215.1 Chitinophagales bacterium | reverse complement strand
AAAACCGGCTTGAGCAGATGGTCAATATGCCGGAAGTAAGCATGAATCCGCTCCAAATCAATTCTTGAATCACGCACCGAATATGTGCCCGGCTTATGGCTCAGCGCAAAACGCGGCTTCTCGTATTGAAACTGCTCTTCGTAAGCAACCGGAAAACGGGAGTCAATTACTTCATTAAGATATTCATTCTTTCCTCTGAAGAGGCGTGTTTTGTTTTTGCTCAGCACCAGCACCCAGTAATTGCGTTCGCGATTCATCGAATCGGTGAGCGGCTGAAGGTCGAAGCTGTTGCGGATGATGAGGCGTTCTTTTTCCTCATAGGGCAGCCAAACCGATATGCCGAACCCTTCGGTGACATACACAGCAAGCGATTCACGGGCTTTATCGAAATCGAGATTAAGAAGCTGGGCGTTTAATTCTTTTAAAATGACGTCTGCTATTTCCTCACCATACTCCGCTCTGATAACTTTCCCTGCCGTATTAATAATTTTTCTGAAGCGCACCTGTGCCTTTTCTTTGTCATCAAACGACTTCATCTTCCCGGTGAGAACAAGGGTGACGCACACATCTTTTTCGTTTCTTTTGAGCAATTCCAGTATGTCTTCCATGGCTTTATCTTTTTTTAAGTTGTCTGCCGTCTGTTTTCTGTTTTACAATTTTATTTGATTTAGACTGAACGTTTTTTTGCGGAATTTGCTTCTGCGGAACCATCTGCTTCTGCGGAATGAATTTCTTTTGGGGCTGCACATTGTTCTGCGGATACACTTTTCGCTGCGGCTCTGCCTTTTTTTGAGGTGTTGCCTGTTTATCGGGATAAAACTGCCGGATAGGTTCTCTTTTTTCCGGATACGCCCATTTTCTTTCGTATGATTTGTTTTCAATTTCCTTTTTCTTCGTGGGATATCGCTCTTTGCGGTACACGTCATCATCCTGTTGAATTGCACGAATTTTTCTTCGGGGATAATTCAGGTTTGGGTATTTTTTTTCATTCTTCTGAAAAAAGTCCTGCCTGCTCAGAGGCTTGCCGGGATTTTCCGAATTATGGCGGACATAGTCTTCTTCAAACTTTCCGTATTCCTTCAGGCGCGCTACCCGCTGAGCATCTTCGTTCAATAAATCAGGCGGCAAGTCATCACCTTTTTCCTTCTTCCAATCATCCACAGCACGAGTGATGGAGTTGCTTACTCTCCGGGGACCGTAATAATGATAGGTATGGATATATGCATCTGAAAGATGCGGATAATAATAGTGATGAATCGGGTAATAGAAATACCAGGACACAAAGAAATAAGACGGCAAACTGAAAACGATAATGCCGCCATCGCTGAAATAAAATCCCCAATGATACCAAAAAGGATAGGGGTACCACCAATGAGGCGGATACCACCAGGGCCAGCCGAACCAATAGGGATAAGGCTCATAGTAGTGATGGATTACAACAATGCCGGTGTCCTCCGGCTTGGCGTACGCATCTTCATCGTAACCGTATTCTTTCGCATATTGTTTAGCGGATTGCTTCAACTCCTCTGCTGCCTCGGGATTTTCTTCCAGCGTCTTTGACCATTGCTTGATATCCTCGGCATTTTGCCGTGCAGTTTCAAGGCTCAGGGAATCGGCTTTATGTTTAATGAAATCTGGATTTTTTCTGTAAGCATCTCCCACCAGCACCACTAACGAGATATTATCCTGGAGAATATCGAGCACTTCAGGCAGGTCAAGCAAGGCGGTGAGCGCTTGCTGTGTCACGGGCGGGTAAGATTTTAGCAGGTTTTGAAAATGCTGCTGAAAAGATTTCTCCTGCTCGTTGATTTTTACCAGCGTTTCATAATGGCGGGTTCCCAAATCAATGGCGGTTTCATGAATTTCACCCGGATAATTTTTCAAAATGTCCCGTATCTCATTTTCTGATTTTTTGTTTCCTTCTGCAAGACGCTGAACCAATCCCTTATACCGAACCAAATCCCAAAATTTTTCCTGCTCCTCTTTTGAAAGCGATGACATCAGATTTGTAAATGCCTTGCTGGATTCAGTCCGGAGGCTATGAAGCTTTACCAATGCCTCCGGATATAAGGCAACCTCAAGCATGGCATCTCTGGTCACCTTCGGATAAAGGATTAGCGCATCTATGGCGATGCTGTCGTCTTCGCTCAATTTTGATAGGTATGAAAAATCATTCTGGGCATAACTATAAATAGGATAAAAAGTCAGAAGGCAGCAAGTAATGAAGTGCAAACAGCGCATGGTATAAGTTGCCATCATACATGGCAAAGCTATTTTAAGCAAAGAGCCGAGTCCATGATAATTATCAGTTGAAGCAAAATTGTTCTTCCTGTAATTTTTCACTTACCGGTTTAAAAGCGCAGATTCCGAAAACGTCTTGTTACTTGAAGCGGCAATTTTGTTAAGGAACAGGTGTGTCTTCCCTTGTCTTATACTCTTCTGCATATTCGGGAAGAATTTTACCGGTGGTGCCGTCTATCAGCCATGGAGGAGACAATGCTCTTGGAACCGTTACCACCCCGGGATTGACGTTTGTGCCAAAAACTATATCCCAAATCGGACTCGTCACACCGTGGTTCTTTTTGGGGTCTTTGAAGTGATGATAAAAATGATGTTTGCGCAGCCATCTTCCATAGAAATTAATTGGCGCGTGGGTATGGGCTCTTTTGTGGATGAATTCGTAAGCCGTGTACATGATACCAAGTCCAAGAGCAAAGGAGATTCCCTGCAACCGGCCTGAGAGGAAACCTGTCACGGCAGCCACGAGGCTGACAACAATTGTTGCGGCTATCGCTTTTTTGTATGCAGGCGCGAAATAGTTCGTTTCACGGTGGTGACGCAGATGCTCCCGGGTAAAATCATTCCTGCCTTTCTTCCAATGACCAAGAAATCGGTGAAGGAAATATTCGAGGAAGGTCCACAGTAATGCGCCACCTGCAAAATAAGTTACTGATGTCAGCAAATCCGGCATTATTTGGGTTTTCTAATTTTCTGAAATTACCGAATTAGTATCAATGCAGAGTCACTTCCATCGGCAAATTAAAAATTTGATTTTCCGAATTGATAAGCAGTGTCGTTCCCGGATGCTGTTTATTTTTCTTCAACTGGTAAATATCCTTCAGCCGAATCGTTTCCCCTTGTTCATTGACCACTTCCAAATCGTATCTGAAATTCACCTTCGTGCCCACCGGTGCATGGTAATAAATAATCCAGGCATCGCCTTCAGCCGTTCCGACACAGCCGTTTGAATAGGCTTTGCCCAACGTTTTGGGATTGGTTGTTGGATGTATGAGCGAGCCGAGCTTTCTCCCGCCAATTGTCGGCTCCAGCCACGGAATTTGTGGCATCAGGGTGTAATTGTCATCATCGCGTTTGGTTGTGGTGTATCGTTCACCGGTTACCGGATTCACGAAAATCGGATTTCGTTCCACCCGAACGATTTCGCCTTCTCCGATTGGCGTTTGAAGACTCACGGTTCTCTTTGCAGTTCTGAGATACTTGCTTTCGTTCCTGCCAACTCTCACCGGGAAAGTATATTTTACCGAATCGCGTTCGATAATTCTCAGTTTGAATTCAGGAATATTCACGTCAATGACTGTATGCTTTAACCGGTCTTGAATTTCAGCAGCCGTTAATGCATCAGGTATTTTTATTGTATCTCCCTTATGCAATACAACCATCTTGCGCTGGTCGTAAATGAAGACGCCCCTTTGCATTTGTTTGTAATAGTCGGTGTTCACAAGCGAATCAATAATCCACTGATTGGCGCGGACAAGAATATACTCACTTAGTTTATAATTGACTGCATGGGCGTATTGAGCCACAATGCTGTCAATGAAGCGGAAGTAATCTTTTATTCTGATGTCGCGTTGCACGACTACGATAGTAGTCTCCCTTTGAGGTGCGCCATCTTCCGTGAGAATTGAATAAACCGGCTCTGCAACGTTTCCTTTCTCCCGGCTTAGACTTTCCGGCAAAGCTGCACAGGTTGTTGTCAAAAAATAAAAACTCAGTGTTGTTGAAATAAAACAATTTACGGTAACCCAAATCATAACCCAAATAAACCATCACCATGATTATTCACCAATGATGAAAGTCATGGTTGCACAAACTGATAAATATCATTGTCAAAAAGCCGATTTCATTTCTAGTTTTTTAAAAAAACTGTATGACAGCAAAAAAAATTTTCAATCAGATTTCACGGTACATAAGCGAACACTTCCGCGGAAGTTTTCTTTATGAAACCAAAACAACCAAAGATGCCCATGGAAATATTTTTTATGAGGTGGAACTCAGCCAGGACGATGTGATTCATCATTTAAGATTTAACAAGGAAGGCAAGCTTGTCAGTAAAGAAGTGGAGGAAGCTTTTCCAGAAGAAAGGGACTCCTGAAACTAAAACGGTCAGCGAATTATCCGCGATGGACGCTCGGAGAAGAGTACAGTGTGTGTTGCCGTTCGGGATGGAGTTTTCATGGTGCAGATGGTTGTGTTTACCCGCGCTCTGAAATTTCGTTTGATACTGACTTTTATCATTATTCCGGGAGATGGTCAGACGGAAATTTGCATTTCTAAAACATACGGAAAAAATGAATCCAGCACATCTTCACCTGCTCACCAATCATTTCCCGATTGTCGGGATAGCTTTCGGTATTATCGTTCTCATCGCAGGATTGCTTTTTAAAAAAGATGATTTCAAAAATGCCGCGTATGGCATCTTTATTTTAACAGCGCTGCTTGCTGTTCCTGCATATCTCAGTGGCGAGCCTGCTGAGGAAGCTGTTGAAAACCTTCCCGGAATAACAGAGGCATTGATTGAAACTCACGAGGAGATTGCCACGGTTGCCATCTGGCTGGTGGAATTGCTTGGCGTGCTGGCGCTGGCGGTCCTGATATACACGATAAAGGGAAAACCCGTACAGAGAATTGGGGGTGTAGTCACGCTGCTATTTTCGATGGCGGTTTTTGGAGTGATGGTGAAAGTGGGAAACAGCGGGGGTGAAATCAGACATCCGGAAGTAAGACGAAATCAGGGAACGGTTTTGCAAGAGAACGTGAACGGAAATGTGACCGAACAGGAGAAAGATGAAGATTAATTCACACCGGCAGGTCCGCGAACAAGTAGATAATTCACTTTATTCCTTGACTCAGCTTGACCGCTGCAAACAAAAATACTTTTAAGCCATGAAAGAAAAAGTAATACACCACAGCAATTCTGGAAATGCAGTTTATTTTTTTGGATTTATCGGAGCGGCTATATGGTACATTTCGCAGGCGGCAACATTTTGGGCAGGCGTGCTGGGATTTCTGAAGGCAGCAGTGTGGCCTGCCTTTTTGGTATATGAGGCGCTGAAGCAGTTTGGGACGTGAAGAAGGAATTTTTCAAAGTCCGAAACCATCAAATGCCGGCATGGGAAAGCACCAGGGCAGGGTAGTGCTCACCGCAGATATCGTCATAGAATTTGATGACGGCAGCATCGTGCTCGTTAAGAGGAAGAAAAATCCTTTCAAGGGATGCTGGGCAATTCCGGGTGGAATCATGGAAGGGGATGAAACCATACAGGAAACAGCCCTGCGGGAGGCAAAGGAGGAAACCGGACTGGATGTAACATTGACAAGAATTATTGGCGTTTATTCAAACCCTGACAGAGACCCGCGCGGCAGATTCGTATCGGTGGCTTTCGCTGCACTGCCAATCGGTGGCGAACTGAGGGCATCAACGGATGCCGCACAGGTAGTGAAAACCAAAGATTATTTAAAATTGAAACTGGCTTTTGACCATCACCAGATTCTCGCTGACTATAACTCGCAACGTGGCGGTAAAAAATAAATTACAATGCAGGTTGATTCCCTTACGGGAAGTTTATGAACTTTCCTATAAAGCGGCACTCAAAACCCGGGAATCGGGATTTCAGCCTGATATTTATTGCAGCCATTGCACGGGGCGGGTTTGCGCCTGCGCGGTTTCTTTGCGATTTTCTGCATGTTTCCGACATGGCGAGTGTTCAGGTGAAGCACTATGAGGCGGGAGCTGACCGGCAGGCGAAAGCCTGGGTCAAATATCCGTTGAATGCCG
>DATLYB010000043.1:0-3108 GCA_035575215.1 Chitinophagales bacterium | reverse complement strand
ACTTTCCGCCCGGATAAAACGTGGCGGAAGGGTTTCCCCTCCGCTCACCTCCATTATTCTTTTCACTCCTTCCGGCAGCTATGTTTTTTCATCCCTCAAACATCTGCGGAAAACAAAATCTGTTTTCGGAAACGGGGCTTGGGAGTTTGAAGCGTCTTCGTCTGCCGCTGTGCTGAAAGGCAAAGCCACCGCTCCGGACAGCATCGCTTTGGTAGAATATACCGACACGGATGACTCAAAACTTTGGTGCCGCAACAGCAAGCTCGCTGACCTCCGGCTGGAACTGACGCATGTGCCTTCGGGCAAAAAAGAATTTTTCACTGCAGATGGCACCGCAGCATTTGAATTGGTTAACCGCAACAAGCCTGAACAAAAAATTGATTTATAAAAATGACTGTCAAGCGAACAGGACTTAGCCTCGGGGAACGATGGCTGCAATTTGCAAATGTCCCTTTCGATACCATACCGCATAAATGGGCTTTGGCGCGGCTGCGCGCAAGGCGCTATCCGCGTCCTTTTCGCTGGCTGTATCCGCTGGCAGTATGGTTTGTTGACTGGTTCGGTCCGCTGCTGATACTTTATTATCCCTTGCCGGCACGCTGGCTTCCTGATGATAAGTTTGATGAATTGTTCACGCGCCTGAGAAAACATTCCGGAGCAATGCTGCGCACGCTCGGCTTGTTTGTTACATTGCCGCTGATGGAAGTGAGTGCCGGGGAAAAGGCTCCGGCAGCCGGCTATGTCCATCCGCTTGCAAAATTCCGCCTTAGCCCGCGTGCCCCTGACCGGGCTGACGTGCTGGTAGTGGGTTCGGGGGCGGGTGGCGCCCCGCTTGCCTATGAGTTGTGCCGCAAAGGATTGAAGGTGGTGTTGGTAGAAAAAGGCGAGATTGTCAGTCCGCTGCGCTCAGCAGAAGCACTGGAAAAATATTATGTGGGACAAGGATTCACCGTTTCACGCAGCGGTGACGCCACGATGGTGCTGGCAGGCTCTACCGTAGGCGGCTCCACCTCCGTCAACTCCGGAACCTGCATGCGTCCCCTGCCGCATTGCCTCCAAAGATGGGATGAACTGACGGGAATGAATTTTTCAGGCGAAGCACTGAACCCTTATTTTGAGCGTGTTGAAAAACATATTGGCGTATGCACTCCCGGATGGGAACTGCAGAGCAAATCGGCTTTTCTGGTCAAAGAGGGTTTTGAAAAAATCGGCAGACCGGAAGTTTTTCTTCTCCCGCGCAATGCGCCCGCCTGCAAAGGCTCGGGAAGATGCGCGTTCGTTTGTCCCACTCAGGCAAAAAAAAGCACGGACACAACTTATCTTCCGCAAGCGCTGGAACATGGCTTGCATCTGATAATAAAAACCACCGTCACCGGAATCACGGAAGAGAAAGACGGAGTAAAGGTGGGGATGCAGGGCGCTGAAGGCAGGCAAGCGGTGCGCTGCAAAAAATTGATAATTGCCGCAGGCGCCTTATACACCCCGCTGCTGATAAAGCGTAACCGCCTGGGAAGCCATTACCGCGAGGCGGGAAAAAATCTGAAGATTCATCCCGCATCAAAAGTTTTTGGCTGGTTCCCCCATCTCGACCACGGAGCGGGCGGCATCCCGCAAGGCGTGGGCTACTGTCCGCCCGACCTGCCGCACATTACGATGGAAGGCATTCACACGCCAGCGGGTGTTACGGGTCCTATCATTTCCGTGGGCGGGAAAAATTTCAACTGGTGGATGGAGCATCACAATGAATTAGCCAGCTTCGGGCTGATGGTGCGCGACCGCGGCACGGGAAAAGTGATTTCCACTCCCGATTTTCCTTCGCTTGATTACCGCGTTCATCCGCAGGATGCCATGGACGCTGTGAAAGGATTGAAGATTATTGGCGAAGCATTCTTTGCTGCAGGCGCTCAGCGGCTGCTGCTGCCCTTTTACGGAAATAACCCCAGCGAAATAAACTCCCTCGCAGAATTGCAGGCTATCAGGCCCGAAAAAATCCGTCCGCGTGACATTACCTTCAGCGGCTTTCATCCGCAGGGCACTGCCGGCATCGGAAGACTGGTGGATGAGCATTTACTGCTGAAAGGCACGAAAAACATTTACATCTGCGATGCCTCGGTGTTTCCCGATTCTCCGGGCGTCAATCCGATGGTGACCATCATGGTGCTGTCAATGAGGCTGGGCGATTATCTTGGAGACAGTTTTTTTCATTGATTGTTCTGTGAAAGATGAATGCCGATTTTTATTTTTATTATTAGAGCGGCTCAAAAAATGCTCTTTTATCACCTCACCCTTCCCTCTCAGAAGGAAAGGAGCAAGAGGCAGGATTTTTGAGCTGCCCTGTAGTTTTATCACGCGTCTTGAAAAAATCTGACAAGCCAGCCAAAGTCCGCAACCCCTTCGGGGAATTGCTGGGATTGCACATCATCAAAGCTGGCGGAGGAAACAGCCGGTGCGAATTGGAAATAACGGAGCAGCTGCTCAATCCGCACCGCGTGGCGCATGGGGCGGTGATTTATGCGATGGCGGATACCGGCATGGGAGCGGCATTGTATCCGCTGCTCGGTGAAGATGAGTTGTGTGCTACCGTGGAGATAAAAATCACCTACTTTGCACCCGTGCCATCAGGCTTGCTCGCCTGCGACACGGTAGTCATCAGCAAAAGCAGGCGCCTTGCCGCTTTGGAGTCAGAGATAAAACAGGACGGCAAGCTTATCGCAAAGGCAACAGGGACGTTTGCCGTTTATCGGGCAGGCGGAACTGCTTGAGGGAATCATTGCCACCTGTCAGCATAATAAGGATTGGTAACCAGGACAGGCGCAAGCGTCCGCTTGTGCTTGCAATCCTTTAGTGTCTGCAATTTGTTGTAAACACCCTCCAATAGCGCACGTTGCTGCATCTGCCTGAGCTATAAATGGATGAAAAATGCCGCATCAAAAAAAAGTTTACCTGCACATCCTGCCGTTTTTTGCGCGGGCGAACCGTCACGAACCATCAACGTTACAGCCGCTGGAACTTACAGCGTAACTGTATCAGACGCTAATAACTGCACAGGCACAGGTTCAGCCACCGTGAGCATTTTGCCTGTGCCCGCCCTTTCAGCAGGCAACGATG
>DATLYB010000042.1:0-5288 GCA_035575215.1 Chitinophagales bacterium | reverse complement strand
TGCAGTCAATATCATGGTCTTTGCACCATTTGTAACCGGTGGCAATGGCGCCTCCCACACCTCCGTTCACTTTGTGATTGATAAGGATGATTCGGTCTGTTTCCGGGTTTTCATTGGCAATTTCAGAAGGATTGAAAAACTTTATTTCTTCCTTGCTTTTCGTGTGAAGTACCTGCTCTGCTTTGTTGTAAAGCGTCAGCACCGGCTCGTTTTTCAGCTTGCTCTGTATGATTTTTCTCTCGCTTCTGTCGCTTTCTATAAACTGTCTCACGCACTCTGCTGTTCTGTCGGTGCTGCAATCATTCACCACTATAATCCGGTCAACAAAGGATGGAATGGATTCCAATACTTTGACAATCTGCTTCTCTTCATTATAAGCAGGCACCACCACGGCAACGGATTTATTCTTAAGCATCAGCGATTTCGATTGTTGTATGCCGGCAATATCAGCATCAGACTGATAACCGGAAGCAGGTAAAGCAGAAACTCTGAAACGTGCACATACCTCATTTGTATGGTATCGTGGCCAACCGATACGACCAACAGGCTGATAAAATGCATCGCTCCAAAGATGCAAAGCAGCAGAGCTTCACAATTCCCCCCTCTGCTCCGGAGGGAAACCACCATTCCGATGCCTGAAAGGATAAAGCCCAGCGCGTACCACAAACCATTCCTGAAAATAACACTTTGTATTTTGTAGAAAACGTGAATCAGTAAAAACAAAGGATGCCGAAGCGATGCATAAGAAACGTGGAGCATGCTTTTATTCCCTTTCAGCTTGGGAGGCTCATCGTAGTATTCCATGTAAACAAACCTCCTTAAATCATCAGAGATGGGGGCGGTCCAGTCGTACATCTTGTAATCAGGGTCACGGATGATGTCGAATTCATAAAGCTGCTTGTAGCGTTCAGGCAACAGGCTGAAATAAAAACTGGGTAAATCTTCCATCCGGGCATAGGTTCCCACCACCTTCCATTTCCGGTGAAAATACGATTCGCCCGAAGCCTGGATAAGCCCCTGCTCTCTGGTAATAACCGAAGACACTCTGTCAAATTTAGGGTGCGGAAAATTCATGGATGCCTTTATCCCAAAAACCGAAGCATGCAGCAGCAATGCGGGAGCCGCCAGGCAGAAGTATTTAACAGCCCTTTGACTTGCGTCTGAAAACACCCAAAATAGAACAGGCAAAAGAAAATAAATGTACAGTCCGTTAGGGCGTGCAGAGGCTGCCAAAAACATGGAAACCGATAGAAGCACCAGCGGTAGTTTTTTTCGCGAAGCAATGCCTTCCGCGAGAAAAGCCGTAGTCAGTATTAAAAAGGAGTTGTAGAGCGATTCGGTTTGCAGGCAGGTGTCAAATCTCAATGAAAAACTATCGGTGATGTAAAAGCTTATTAGAATGGCGACCGGCACCGCCCACCAGCGAAAATTCTTCCAGAAAACATAAATAAGAAGCAATCCTGAAAAAAACTTTATCAGGAAGTGAGCCCAGATAATCACCATGATTTTTTTACAAACCAAGCCGGCTATGTAAGCGAGAAACGGGAAAGCCAGCGGGAGGTCACTCGGCAGCGACAGAGGGGTGCCGTCATGCCAATACTTTACGATAGCGAAATAATCAAACGTATCAGGCAGCACTTCGGGCAGCGGCAGCCAAATCAAAAAAGGTATCCGCCATATCCAGAAGGCGAGAGTGTAGATAATGACAGCCAGATATAATGAATTGCGCATCCCGGATTGCTAACCTGCAATTTCATCATAGCAAAAGCAGCCAATGAGGTGGTCGTTCACCATGCCCACCGCCTGCATGAAGGCATAGCAGATGGTGGTGCCGCAAAATCTGAAGCCCCGCTGTTTCATGTCTTTGCTCATGGCATCTGAGAGCTTGGTGCTGAAGGGAATTTGCTTCAGATGCTTCCATCTGTTGTGGATGGTTTTGTAGCCGGTGAACTGCCAGATATACTTGTCGAAACTGCCGAATTGCTCCTGCGTTTTCAAAAAGGCTTTTGCATTAACGACCGCTGCTTCAATCTTCATCCGGTTCCGGATGATACCCGCATCTTTCAGGAGCGAGCCGAGTTTTTTGGAATTGTACCGCGCGATTTTTTCGGCATCAAAGTGGTCGAACGCCCTGCGGAAATTCTCCCGCTTTTTCATAATGGTGCTCCAGCTCAGTCCCGCCTGGAATCCGTCAAGCACAACGGCTTCAAACAGCCTGCGGTCATCATGGCTGGGGCGACCCCATTCGTGGTCATGATAAGCTACCATCAGCGGGTCGGTGCCGCACCAGCCGCACCGGCTCGGTTGAACAGTCATTTCCGGTAATGATTTTTGCAAAGATGCACAATCCGGCAATCAATCCGCTTTTAACCTTTACCCGCGTCATCCGTAAACAATTAAGCGGGAAAGTCTTAATTCACCAGGTATGTGTCAGCAATTCATCATTAGTCTGTTATCTTTATTTCCAAATATTGCATAAATCCTGCGCGGGATTACTATGAAAAAGAATTTCATCCGTTCTCTGCTCGTTATCACCGCTTGTCTTTTGTTAGGAGCGCAGGAAACATTTTCCCAAGCCCGGCAGCTCCGCAAGGGCGATAAGGCATCAGCGCTGTTTCAATTCGGCAAGGCAATTAAATTTTACGAACGGGTTTTATCCAAGCACCCCGCTCATTACAAAGCCCTCAGCCAGCTTGCCGATGTTTACCGCATCACGGGTGATTATGAGAATGCACTGAAATGGTATAGCGAAATCGTGAAAACTCCTGAATGTTCGCCCGTGCAGAAATTTTACTACGCCCAGATGCTGCGTACCGCTGAACAGTATGATTCAGCAAAAGTTTATTATCTGAAATATGCAGACCTTGTTTCGGGTGACCCGCGCGGCAAGCGCCTTGCTGATGGCATTGACTTGATTCCGCAGTGGCTCAAAGACTCTGTTAATTTCAGAGTGATGGAATTTCCACACAATTCGCCCGTGTCTGACTTCAGCCCGGCATATTACAAAGGCGACAGTGCCATTGTGTTCGTTTCGGCACGCGGTACGGGCAAGATTGACGAGCTATGGTCAGGAACCCCGTTTCTCGATTTGTTTGTCTCCGAGAAGACCGACACGGGCTACACCGTTCCGGTGCCCCTGCCCGGCAATGTGAACCGGGAATACCATGAAGGTCCCCTCACGCTTGACAGCACATTCACCACCATGTATTTCACGCGCAATAACTACATCAAAAGGAAAAAAAAGAAAGGCTCGGAGGGCATCATGAAGCTGAAGGTATTCAAGGCTGAATTCCGGGACGGCAAATGGACAGAAATCCTCGACCTGCCGTTCAACAGCAATGAATATTCAGTGGGGCATCCCACTCTTTCGCCTGACGGAAAATATCTGTATTTCGCCTCCGACATGCCCAATGAAAATGCTCAGGGCGGGCAGGATTTATATTACGTAGAAATAACGTCCACCGGATTCGATACGCCTGTGAATCTGGGACCCGGCATCAATACCAAAGGTGACGAAGTGTTTCCGTTCATGCACAAAAGCGGTACACTCTACTTTTCATCCGACAGCTATGAAGGTTTTGGCGGGTTGGATATTTATTCTGCAACAAAAAATGCAGCGGGCGAATGGGGCAGTGTCACTAACCTGGGCTATCCCATCAACAGCAGCAAGGATGATTTCGGGTTGATATACAGCGACAAGATTGAAAACGGCTACTTCTCATCCAACAGACCGGGCGGCAGCGGAAGCGATGATATTTACGTGTTCGATAAGAAAGTGACGGTGATACTTATCGGAAAAGTGATTGATAAAAAAACAAAGGAACCCATACCTGACGCGTTGGTGAAAGTGATGGAAGTTCCGTCAGAAAAAATCGATTCCCTGATGGCGGATGCGAAAGGGAAATTTCAGTTCAATCTCAGCATTAATGAGGACTATACCGTCACGGCTGACAAATACGGTTATTTCCTGGTAAGCCCCAAAGAAGTGTCCACCCGCGAGGCGGGAAAAGATACCATTGAAGTCGTGCTGGAATTGCAGGGTATCTCGGTGGGTGAAGTTGTCAAGCTGGAAAACATCTACTACGATTTCGACAAATACAATATCCGCCCCGATGCGGCAAAGGAACTTGACCGCTTTGTAGCATTCATGAAAAAGTATCCCGGTATGGTGGTGGAACTGCGCTCGCACACCGACAGCCGGGGCTCCGATACGTACAACCAGTGGCTCTCGCAAAAAAGAGCTGAATCAGCCGTTGATTATATTATCAAGCATGGCGTTGACAAGAGCCTTATCAGCGCCCGCGGCTACGGAGAATCAAAGCCTGTGAACAAATGCGTCAACAAAGTGCGCTGCACCGAAGAAGAGCATCAGCAAAACAGGCGCACCGAATTCGTTGTGGTCAAGCAGCCCGAAGGGCTGAAAGTGAAAAGCTCCGTGACGCAGTAATCCAGCCTCGCTGGGCAGTGTATTCTGTTCGGCTTAGCAACAACAAATATCCTACGTGAGCCGGAAAATCATTATCTTACCAGCTCTATTTTTCCAAAAAAATCAAGGCATGATTACCGCTTATGATGAAATTAAAGAACAGCAGCGCCAAACGTGGAATAAGTTTTCCAGCGGATGGGGCAAATGGGATGAATTAACGATGGGCTTCCTGCGCCCTGCCGGAGATGAAATCATCCGGCTTGCGAATTTAAAAGAGCACTACCGTGTGCTGGATGTCGCCACCGGAACAGGTGAGCCCGGTCTGACGGCTGCCACCATCGTCAAAAAAGGGACGGTGATTGGCACCGACCTGTCGGAAGACATGATAAAAATCGCACGGAAAGCTGCCCAGCGCAAAGGCCTGAAAAATTATGATACCAGAGAATGCGATGCCGGCAGGCTGCCTTTTGGCGACAATGAGTTTGATGCGGTGATATGCCGGTTCGGATTTATGTTTTTCCCCGATATGGAAGTGGCGCTGAAGGAAATGGTGCGCGTGCTGAAACCCGGAGGGCGGCTGGTGACCTCGGTGTGGTCAACGCCTGATAAAAACGCCTGGGCTTCCACCATCATGAGCATTATCAGCAGCAATATCCCCGCGCCTCCGCCCCCACCGGGCGCCCCGGGACTTTTCCGCTGCGCGCAGCCGCAAATGATGTCTGGGTTGTTTCAAAAGGCCGGTTTGATAAATGTGACGGAAAAACCGGTCGCTCATAACTGGAGGTTTGAATCGGTGGAGCAATACTGGTCACTGATGACCGAAGTGGCAGCCCCGGTAGTGGCGGCTTTAAGCAACGCTGCC
>DATLYB010000041.1:0-8781 GCA_035575215.1 Chitinophagales bacterium | reverse complement strand
AAGCCGCCTCCGCTCAGCATCCATCCGCTGGCGCCCGGGTCAACCCCGATTTGCCCGATGATGTCAATGCTGGCGGTTCCCTTCACCAGTGCGATGGCATCATTGCCGTTGAAGTTGGTGACACCGCTCGATGTATCGCGGTTGGCTTTGACGGTGGCATTCGCCTGCGGGTTGACAATAACGTAAACATCACCGGGCGCCACGGTTCCTGAAAGATTCAGGGTGGTTTGCACTGCGGATGAGCCGTTGGTATAAAGCTGCACCTTGTAACCCGCGAGGTTGACGGGCATAGTAGTGGGATTAAAAATCTCAAGCGCCTTGTTGTTGGAAGTGCCTTCCATATATTCAGAGAAAAAAAGCTCTGAGCACGGCTGAGCAGCAATGAAAGCGGCAATGGTGGTTAAAAGGAAAACGGGAATGACTCTTTTCATGACGCGGGTTTTGGAACAAAAATAAAAGATGTGCTTGAACCTGCCGGAGGAGAGATATTCGCAGGAATTATTTCACCATCACCTTCCGGTTAACAACCGTTCCGTCTTTCAGAATAATTTTCACAAAGAAGAAACCCTGATAAACGATGCCGAGAGGAAATTCAACCCTGTCGGACCTATCCGGGTACTCCAGCTCTCCAACCATTCTTCCGTGCACGTCACACACGATGATTTTTTTCAACTGCCCATTCCGCTGCGTTTCAATGATAAGCAAGCCGTCAGCCGGATTGGGATATATGGTGACGGGTATTGGGGTTGTAATATCCCGAATTTCAACAGTCGGACAGATGCCGCTTTTAATTATCTCACCGAAATCAATGCAACTTGCCAGAACGGGAAAGTCAATAAACGGATTCCGGTTTCTCTGCAGGGAATAAATGTATTCGTGTTTTGTTTTTTCAAACGCGTCCGGCAGGTCGCTGAAGTGCCAGTTCAGCAGCACGTTTACATTCTGCAGCGTGCCGGATGAAAGTAAATGATTCAGCCCCCAGTTGCCGCCCAAGCCGTTGTAGCAGACCATCATGTAAAAAAGCGCTCTTGCCACATCGCCTTTTTTTTCATCACGCGGCTCAAACACCACGGTTTGACCGGAATCAGTTCCCAGCTTGCATTCTAAAAATGAATAGGTGGCTTGTTCCACTTCACCGAAAGGAAAGTTGGAGCGGATGGAATTCACTGAATCCAGATTCGTCAAAGCAAGATTGTGATAGTCGGAGCCTTCGGCAGCAGTTGTTGCGCCTCCGGTGGGCATCCAGCTGCGCGCCAGCATGTGTTCACGGCTATAGCGAAGCGCAACAAAATCAAAGCTGCCGGAATAAATTTTCGTTTCCCCGGAATATTCACAATTCACCACGTGCTGCTGGCTGACGGTATCCCGTTCAAAAATCACGGGCACCATGGTGTTTTTGTAAGCGGCATAGTTAATAAAGATATGCGCCTGCAAGTATTGGGTGAGCTCATTCAGCATATCGGGAGAATCAAAATCAAACCCTGTGTAGTAGCTGCCGGGATTTGCCGCCTGCGATTTCACGCGGGCAAAAAGGGAACTGTCCTTCACGAAATAGAAAGCGGAAACACTGACAGCCCGGTAAGGTACAATGGCGAAATAATAATCCGTGTTTTCCACCACCTCGCGCACATTGAACAATGCCGGTGCCGATGACTGGAATACTTTCGCCAACCCCAAGCCGCTTCCCCTTTCGGGAAGGCTTTGATTAAGATGCTGACTTAAAAATGCTGTATCCATCGGCTGGCGGGAGCGCAGGCACAGGAACCCGTCAGCGTTGGAAACGGCTGACTGAAATGAAACCGTAAACCCATAAGGTTTCACGTTGCTGAACGTGACGGTGCCGTAATTGCCCGCGATGGTGGTGTCTTGCGCTGACGCGCATGGGTGGCTAACCAGCCAGCCTGCAAGCGGCAAGCAAAAAACAACAAGCTTATTTCCACCTGATTTCATTTTCGTTTAAAAAAAACAAAGCCGTTTTTTCTTCCGATTTCTTCCAACTGTGGCAAGGAGCGGTAGCGCTGCGCCCTGTCAGTTCTGGAAACAAAATAAGCCGGTTTATCGAGAGCGGAGTTCAGCAGCAGGTCTGTGTTTTTGTATTCTGATTGCGCAGGCGGTTTCTTTTGCGAATAAAACAAATGCGCGTAGCTCTTGAATCCGAGGGGGTAAACGTAAACGTCTTTCCCTTGCAATGATTTGTAAAAATCAACAGCAGCCCGCTGCGTGTATTGCTCGATGCGCGGAACAAAGAAAATCATCAGCGCCTGAATAAAAATACCTGTGCCGGCAAACATCAGGATAGTTCCCGCCTGAAGGCGTCTTCTCATCACAGCAACACTTGCTATCACCAGCGCCATGTAAGTTACACCGATTGCAATCAGAGAACCATGCCAACTCACATTTGCTTCAAGGCTTGCTTTCGCAAACGGGTCATCCAGATGGGGCATCAGCAAATCTTTATTTTCCCCAAGATACGGAATGAAAGCTGCAACACCTCCGATTAAAAGTCCAAAAAGCAGCAGCAAGGCGGACTGTATGCCGGAGAATTGCCAGGTGTTTTTCATGCGGAAATAAATTTCCCATGCGGCAAAAAAAGTGAGCGGCAAATAACACAGCGAGGAGTAATGAATGATTTTGGTTTTCACCACCGAAAACAACACGAGCACCACTAAAAAAAGAATGAGCATCCATTTCCGGAAATCGAGCTGAAGGGAGTTCGCCCCGTGTTTGCTGAAAAATGCCGGAATGGCGATGACGGAGGCGGGAAAGCATCCAAGCAGCAGCACCACAGCGTGATAGTAGAAGGGTCCGCCATGACCGGCCACCTCCGTGCCGAACAATTGAGCCTGATAGCTTGTGAATTGCCGGACGAAGCCCATACCGCTTCGCATTATTTCAATCCCGTACCAAAGAGAAGAGACAAAAAAAACAAATAGAAAAAAAATGAGTACATCTTTGAAGGAAGGCAGCGTGCAGCTTGAAATGAAATATAAAATTGCCGTCAGCATGACGAGCAGCAATGCGACCGGACCTTTTGTGAGAATGGCAAGTGCCGTGAAACATCCGGCAAGGGCAAAGGGAATCAGCTTCTGCACTGAAGAATCACGCGCAGCGGCAAGGGCTGCAATGCCGGAGAAAATAAAAAGATTGAACCACGGGTCAATGATTCCTGATTTGAAATAGAAATGCGGAAGCAGCGAGCCGGCATAAGCCAGGGTCCACAGCCGGCCGAATACTGCATCGAAGTGTTTCCGTCCGAGAAAAAAAATCAGGCTCAGGGTGATGATGCCGCAAACGGCATTCGGAAAACGCGCGGCAAATTCATTGACTCCGAAAATCTTCATGGCTGCAGCCTGCAGCCAGAAAAACAAGGGCGGCTTTTCATAGAAGGGCTGGAAGTCAATCATCACGATGGAATAATTGCCCGTCATCAGCATTTCCCTTGCCGACTCGGCAAAATTGATTTCGTCCCAGTCAAAAAGGTGAACGCGTCCCAAAAAGGGGATAAACAGGATGGCGCTCATAGACGCTATCAATGCAAGTTGGCGCCATTCCTTCATCGTGGTGTAATTGGAGTTTAGGTCTTGGTAAGGTCAAAACTGGTATTTCTTTGAAAACCACCACCACACCGCTGACGTAACGGTCACACCGAGCAAGGCTCCGAAGTACACGTCCATAAAAAAATGCTGCACCAGATAAATTCGTGACAGCCCGCCCATCAATGCCATTAAAACGAACAAAAGCCCCAGCCAGCGGATGCGGACAATTTGCGACAGCAGGCAAAACAGCGAGAACGCCAGTGCCGTGTGCCCTGAAGGGAAGCTGAACTGCTCTGCGAGTTTTACGCCAGCAACGAAATGCAGCGGCTCGCCTGCAAGCACCACTGCCGGACGCATCATTTCGGCAAAAACAATTTTCTTTAAAAATTGAACCAGCAGGGCGGTGGCGGTAAAACAAGAAAAGGCAATCACCGCATAGCGGAAATTTTTAATCGCCAGCGCCACCGCCACAGCAATAAAGAGCCAGCCGTTGCCGAGCGTGGTGCCATAATAAAACAACTGGTCGAAAAACGGAGCATGAAAGCTGTTTACAAACAAAACATCATCCCCTTTTTCAACGAGGATAAGCACCAACGCTCCCGCGGATAAAGCGAAGAGAAAAGGAAGATAAAACCAGTAATTCCACTCTGTTTTTTTCATTCTGAAGTTTTTTGTATAAGACGGTTCACAACCGAATAATACCAGTCGAGATTCAGCAGCGAAGAATCACGCATGGACTTATACGTGAGAAAGATTCCGATGGGCAGCAGCAGCGAGGTTGCCAGCCAGCTTCCCTGCGCTGCGGAAAAAACGCCTTCTTCGGCAATTTTCTGCCCTGACATGGTAAGTACATGGAAGACGACAAAAAACAAAACTGAAATCACCAGCGGCATCCCCAATCCGCCAATACGGATAATGGCGCCCAGCGGAGCGCCAATAAAAAACAAAACGATGCACGCTGCCGAAAATGTAAACCGCCTGTGCCAGGTCAGCTCATGCCTCACGAGGCTCCGTTTTTTATATTTTATATCGCGGTCGGCAATGCCCGCCAAGCTCTTCACGCTCCGCGCGGAATTCAGTGCTCTCTTTAAGACCTCGGATTTTTCATTTGCTCTAAGTGAATTGAAATCCGTCAGAAGACGGGTATCGAATGCCTTCCCGGAATCCATCATGCTGAAGAGGCGGATGGAGGAATAGTGCTCATTGAGGCTAGCCGCGAATCCCTCCTCCTTCTCATTGAGCTGTGATTTCATGCTGTCAATTTTTATCCGCAGTTGGCGCAGGCTGAGCATTTCATAATGGTTGCGCCAGAATTTCTCATCGGTGCGCTGAAGAGCAAACTGCGAGAGGTCAAAATACTTTTCCCATTTTTTAAAATCGGTGCGCAGATGCTCGTAATTGTTCTGCGAGGTCTGCGGCTTCATTTCGGAATACTGCCTGCCATTGATAAGCCTCAGCACCATGAAACGCCCGTCAGCGGTGGTAAACATCTCGCCCCGTTCGGCAATCAGCACATTGTCATTGCCTTTGCCGCTGGTATGGTCATACACGATAATGTCTTCAATGGTTTTGTTGTCAGGCTCTTTGTTTCCCACTTTGATGCTGTAGCCTTCAATCTCATTGTAGAAAATGCCTTCCTTAATGTTCAGCGCAGGCTTTTGATGGCGTACGTCATATAGAAGGGTGTACATCTTCAGGTTCGCCTGCGGAAGCAGGTTGTTGGAAAAAAAGAATGCCCCGGTACTGATGAGAACAACGGCTGCGATTAACGGAGCCAGGAAGCGCACCAGCGAGATACCCGATGATTTTGCGGCAACCAACTCATAATTCTCACCGAAGCTGCCCATCGTCATGATGGACGAAAGCAGGACGGCAAGCGGAAGCGCCAGCGGAACAAAGCTGGCGGAAGCGTAAAAAATCAGCTCGGCAATAATCTGCCATTCCAGTCCCTTTCCCACCAAATCATCAATATACTTCCATAAAAACTGCATCACGATGATGAACAGGGTGATGAAAAAGGTAAGAATAAACGGTCCGATAAACCTGCCGAGAACGAGCTTGTCTATTTTTTTCATTTAATTAGCAGTCATTCAACAGCTTTGCGAAATGACAAGAAATGTAAAAATACAGTTTTCAAAAGAGGAACTGCGATGCATGGCTGACACAAGCTTTTTGCGCACCAAGCGTGCCGTCACAGACAAGATATACCGCCTGCTGCATGAGTTCACCGAGGAGCTGAAGGCTTCTCCTGCATTTCGGAATTTTCGCTTTCCGCCCGGCACTGATTTCAAAACAGGAAAAATCTCACGGGGAGAAAATTACAAAGGGCTGCCTTATGTGATTCTTGATTTCCCAAAGAATTTTTCAAAAGAAGGGATTTTCGCTTTCCGCACCATGTTTTGGTGGGGAAATTATTTTTCATTCACCCTGCACCTGAAGGGCAAGCCGCTGGAATTGTACCGCAACAGAATAACCGCTCATCTCCGGAAGATGAAAAAAAATGACCTTCTGATTTACACCGGTGAAAACGAATGGGAGCACGACTTGTCAGATGAACACTACCGGAAGTTTGATAAAAAATCGGAGCAGGCGCTGAAGAAATCCCCGTTCCTCAAGCTGGGCGTGAAAATAAAGCTGACGGACTACACTCAGCTTTTGAAAAAAGGATTGGGGATGTATGAGATGATGCTGAAGATGATGGAAGATTAATGCAGGGAGAACAGTTCCACAACAGCTAATTATTTTTTCATAGTCAATAACAGAATCAATCACAGCCGGGGAAAATCTTTCCGGATGCTTTCTTCAATAGAGACCTTCCGCGGAATCGCCTGACAGGAGAACATGAAAGAATATTGGGAAAGAGTGCGGCATTTGTTGAAACTGGAAAGGGGCACATCGAGATTTTAAAAATTCCGCTTGATGAGGCTGTTAGTTTATCTATCGACAACCGGCAGAAGGATACGCGAAGGATATTGCTCAGAACAACTAACATAAATAGATGACGGCTTCTCTGCAGGAAGGTCGAAATGTAAAGAATCGGCTCCGGCAATGGAGAAGCGGAGGGAATGCCCTGCTCTGAATAAATAAGAAATAGGCATCATGTCAAATTGCAGCCTTGCGGTTTCACCAGGAGTAAGCGGCATGGCGTCTTCTTTTTTGAAGCTGTGATAGGGTCCGGCCTGCTGATAGCCTGAAACGTTATCTGAAATTTTTCTGTGTTGTGCGCGGAAAAGCCCTTCAGTCACGTAAGTGATGGTGCCTTCAGGTGCAACATCTTCCACATAGCAAAAAATAACAGCATCGGCTGCATCAGCGCTTAAATAGAGGTCAACGATAGGCTGCCCTGTGATTTCAACATCGGACGAGAAAGGAAAAGACGTAAAATTCAAAAGTTTGTCGCTCTGTTCCCTGCGGTCGGGATAGCGGGTCGGTCCGTTTTTATAAAGAGGCGTTTGGGAATTCCAGCGGCTGGTGTTTCCGGAATTGGCGGAATAATCAACTATGTAAGCGGCATCACCCTCGGTTACAGCTTCAGCGTCAGTCACCAAACGCCTGTCAGCCGAGAGGTGAAAGGTAATATCGTTTTCATCAATAAAATTCCACGTATCGGATTGTTTCCACTTCTCTTCGCCAATGGTGAAATAGTTGATTTTCTTTTCTTTGTCAATCCTGTTGTCAATGCCTTTCAGGTAATGGTCAAAAAAACGCAGCATCTCGGCATGCACATTGAAATTCACTTCACCGGCAGGAGAAAAAGGGCTTGCATTGTCACGGGGACCATGATCCCAGGGTCCTATGAGAATACGTTTTGTATTGGAGGTGTTCAGCATTCCTTCAATCACCGATTTGGTGAGCGCGCCATCATACCATCCGCCAATGCGGTAAATAGGCGTGCCTGATTCCTCTATGGCCCGCCTGTTGCTGTGGATACTGTAATCATTGGAACACAATCCAGTGCCCGGCTGACGGTCATCGCGAAAATTCACATAAGCCAGGCCGTCATAGACCTGGAAGTTACCCTGGTGCAGCGCCAAAGCCTCTTTCAAAAATTTCTTATGCCTGTCGCCATCCACCGGGTTGATGCCGCTGAGCAGGCGTTCTGCTTTTTTGCCAAAAATGGCGAAGTCATTGTTATCAAGAGAATTTGTCGTGTTTTCCCAAATTCTGATAAACGGTCCTTGCCGAACCCCGCCCGGAAACATCATGTGGTTGTATAGGTCAAAGATGCTGGAACGTGGAATGCACGCTTTCACAGCGGGATGCTTGTTGACCAGCAGCAATTCGGCAGTAGTGCCCACATAGGAAACTCCTGTGCTACCCACTGTTCCGTCAGACCAGGGCTGATGAATAATCCATTCGACAATATCATATCCGTCTTTCACCTCTTTTGGGCTGAATTCCATCGTGCGCTCGCCAAAGGAAGCGCCTGACCCGCGGACGTCTACAATTACACAGGCATAGCCGTAAGACGTGAAGAACTCTATCTCCTTTTCCGAAATCATTACCAGCACCGGATCTTTCAGCCACCGAAACGGCACTTTCGCCTGCAGCGAACGTCCGTAACGGGTAAGGTAAAGGATGGCAGGAAACTTTTCTCCCTGTTTTGCCTTTTTGGGAAGAAAAACATCCACGGCAAGTTTCACGCTATCAGGCATCATCACATAGCAGGAATGATAGCTATAACCTTTGTAAACAGGCTCAGAGTAGCCGATGTAAACTCCGAGGTCGCTTACTTTTTCATGGGAAGATTTTTCATTTCCGTTGCCTGCAAATGCGGCTGAATAAAAAAGCAAAAGCGCGAAAGCAAAATTCCGGTTGAAAAAATTTATGAAAATCATGATTAGGAATGATTGAACGACACAAAGAATGTAAATGGAAACAAAAGGTTGCAATGTGTGTCAGCTCCACATCATTCGACCATTTATAATTTTAGAGTCGGCTCAGTCCCGATTTGCAATCGGGCAAGCATAATTTTTATAACTCAAAAAATAGTTGTCGCAAGGTTCGCGGGCACTCTCGTAACTTTTGATGAATGAGGTCTTTCGACCTCGTTGCCTGCAAGGGCAATAGCCTTCGTACCAGTCTTATTTCCGCTTATTTCGCAGATTTCTCTCTTTATTTTCTTAAATAAGTCGGGTGTTTTTTTAGGGGGAAATTCCTGTTGCTCCTCAGCAAACTTTAAGCTACATTGGATTTCATTCTTTATCCTTTATCAATTAAATATGCTGGCATGAGGCGGGTAGAA
>DATLYB010000040.1:0-3841 GCA_035575215.1 Chitinophagales bacterium | reverse complement strand
GTTGCAGATGTCCTGCAGGCTGAATGAACGCTCGAATCCGGGAAGGAAGGGATTCACCTCCTGTCCCATCAGAATCGAGATGCATTCCGACTCTTTTGCCTCAGCCGTTGAACTGGAGTCGAGATGCTGTCCGTCCCACAGTTCGGTGAAATTGCAGCCAACGTCAACAAAGGTGTTGAAGCCGTATTCGGCATCCAGCGAATTGGCTGCAGCCGATTGCCGGGAATAAAACCCAATGAAAAAAAGTACGGAAGTGTTCGTGCTGTTATTGCAGGGCGAGGGGCAGGGCACGCGCCACCGGACGGTAACGTCACCGGTGAAACCTCCTACGGTTGCCGTCAGATTCTGCGGCTGCGGAGGCACACACTGCGGATATGCCAGCCGCATAAGCAGCAGTAATGATAACAGCATGGAGGCATTCACTCGCATGACGTCTTTTTGACAAGATAAAAATCACTACTTCAGCCCCCTGTTCCAACGACAAATTTTATCGCATTCCGAAGTTTTTATTTCGTAATCACCTGTTTCCTGTGCCGGTGCAATTTCCATTTGGTCCGCCATCCCAGGTTAGTACCAGCTGGGTGCAGCCCCCGTTCAATGAGCCGTTGCCGATAAATATTGCGCTTTGTACTTGCTGCGAAAAACTGAAGGTGCTTCCGCTTACGGTGGCATCCACCACCGCATTAGGTCCCAAGCCGCCCAGATTGCTGAGTCTGATTTTTCCGGAAACCTCCGAGATAGTGAGCGGATATTGGAAATCACTGCTGCCGCAGTGCTCGTTCATGTCCCAGATGCCGGTGAATTTGGACAGGCTGGTGCCACAGGGCGGATCGGTTTCTTCTTCATTGCAGGAAACCCCGCATACCGATATACCCAATAGAAAAAACCAGAGAACTCCCTTTTTCATGACCATGGTTTAGGAAAGTGACGTAAATATATTGAAAAAGAAGTCTGATTTCTACTGAATCTGATGGGGAATGTATGACAAAAAATCCAGAAAATACTGTAACCGCACTGATGCCGGGGCGGATGCAGGGCGATGAAAAAAAGTGCATCTTCCCCCCTTCACGTCTGCGGTTATTGTTTTGGAAAATTCAAAAAGCCAAAAAACGGCTCGTTTCGGTAATCACCTTTTCTGCGTCAGCGGGAAGCGTTGTGCCTTCAAAGGGATGCTTCACGCCAAAGGTATGGCTGCCGCCTTCAACGGTAAGCAGTTTTGCCTGAGAGTTCCATTGCTGCATTTCAATTGCTGATTGATAGGGCACTGATTCATCATCAGTTCCGTGAACTATCATAAACGGGATGCCGAGTCGTTTAACCGCAGCGGGTATGTGCAGCCGCTCCGGGTTGGCATAGTAATTCTCAGCCAGTTGATAATACAGCGGCATCTGCTGGCGGGTGCGGATGTTTTCAATATACACCACGCCCTGTTTCCTCCAGTCATCCATCATCTGCTGCGACCAATATTTTCCGAAATCGTTCACCGCTGCCCATGTCACGATTTTCTTCACGCGCTGGTCTTCATGCGCTTTCAGTATTACAATGCCTCCGCCCCGGCTGTGCCCGATGAGACAAAGCTTTTGGGCGTCAGTGATTCCCATACGGGCAGGCTCGCTTTCGCTGAAGACATAATCAATTACGCAACCCAGGTCATCCATTTCGATAGAGAAGTTGTTATTCCCGAAAGCTTCCAGGTCAACAAAGTCTGCGGGATGCTCAGGAGTGGTGCCGTTGTGAGAGAAATTGAATTTGACGAAAACGAAACCCTCGACAGCAAACCGTTCTGCCAGAAGGTTAAAATGTCCCCAATCTTTAAAGCCCTTGAATCCGTGTGCAAAGAGCACAACGGGCTTGGGAGCGCTGCCGGGTGCATACACGATATCAGCGAGGATGGGTTTCCCGTGCTTCCCTTTGATGATAATATTGTTCAGCTTCTGTAACAGGTATTGAAGAGGAAGGGTATCCTAAGGCTTCTTTATCTTTTCCCATATCTGCGGCAACTGCCGCAGGATTGCCATCTCTTTCCATTTGCCGCGGGCTTCTTCAGCAGGGATGCCGAAGTAGGTCTTACCGCCTTCGAGTGATTTTGACACTCCGGATTTGGCTAAGATAACAGCGCCCTTCCCGATGCTCAGGTCTTTGGAGATGCCTACCTGTCCCCAGATAATCACTTCATCTTCGATAATCGTCTTGCCTGCGATGCCTACCTGAGCAGAAATAAGGCAGTTCTTTCCAATCACCGCGCCATGCCCCACCATCACGAGGTTATCCAGTTTGGTGCCCTTGCCGATAATCGTATCGCCCGACACGCCCCGGTCAATGGTGCAGCCTGCGCCAATTTCCACATTATCCTCAATCACCACCCTGCCGCAGCTCAGCAGCTTGTCATAGAAATTTTCGGTGCTGTTTCGGAATTTGAAATAATACGCGTCACCCCCAATCACCACGTTGGGCTGGATAATCACGTTGTTGCCAATCACGCTGTGGTCGCAGATGCTGACGTTGGCGTGGATGATGCAGTTGCTGCCGATGCTGACGTGGTTGCCGATAAACACGCCCGGCTGGATGATGGTGTTCTCGCCAATGCGGGCGCTGGGGCTGATGCGCTCGCTGCACGGCTCAAAGGGCATGAAGTGCAGCGTCAGCTTGTTGAAGTCGCGGAAAGGGTCGCTGGAGATTAAAAAAGCCTTTCCGTTGGGAGAGGCTATGTCTTTGTTGATGATGATGTATGAGGCTTTCGACCGCAACGCCACATCGAAATATTTCTCCTTGTCAACGAAGGTGATGTCACCGGGCTGCACCTTGTGGATTTCATTGATGCCGGTGATTTTCATGTTGGGGTTGCCTACCAGCTTAGCTTGCAGGAACTCGGCAGCCTCACCGAGGGAAATGGGTTCTCTCAGCTTCATGAAGCAATTTCGCTTTGAAACGGGAGGGTGAACATAACGAAAAATCAGGAAATAGACGAGGGCGGGGGTAAAAAGGGTTGCAAGAGGGGATGTAAAAGCTTCTTACAGAAACGGTTGAAATTAAAAATTTTCTTTCGTTACCATCGCCATCATCCTGTTGGAATGCGGAATTGGCTGGATAATGGTATTTATGGCGAATACAGATTGCATTTCATTTCTCACCATCCCGAATCCAACAAATCCGGAAGGACTTCCCCTACCCCGCCCATTTTTCACCATCCCCCACCCGCCTGCCTCAAATAAGCCTGTATCGGGATTCCCGGAAGTTATAGGGAAAATAGAATTTGCCCAATGATATAAGAAGATATATTTGGAACGACTTTGCCGATGAAAATGATTTAAATTCACGATATTCAGTTCACGAACACTAAAGCATGCGGTTTAAAATACAGAGTATTCCACAGGGGATGAATGCCGCCACCTTCGCGGTGATACCGCTTTTGTTTCTGCTGCTGGCAGGTTGCAAAGAGAAACATCCCCAGCAGACCGCCCATCCTGACATCATCCACCGCCTCAACCTTACGCTTATGGAAGCAGTGGTGCAGGATGGATTTTCACCGCCCGTTTCCAGCCGCGTTTACGCCTATCCCAACATTGCCGCTTATGAAGCCGTCATTCATGGCGATACGAATTTTATTTCCTATGCGGAACAACTTAACGGATTGAGCGAATTGCCGCAGCCTGAGCCGCGAAGGAGATATTCCCGGGAAGTGGTCATGGTGAAATCATTCTGCGATGTGGCGAGAGCGATGGTGTATCGCGATTTCATCCTGGATGAAGCGGAAGCATCCTTGCTCGATTCGCTGCGCAAAGAAAATGATGAGAAAACCTTCGAAGCTTCAATGGCATTGGGAAAAAATCTCGGAGAGGCG
>DATLYB010000039.1:0-2274 GCA_035575215.1 Chitinophagales bacterium | reverse complement strand
CTGCCTATTATGTAACTGCGACCGATGTCAACGGCTGCACTGGAAGTGATTCAGTGTTGGTGAACGTGCTCCCTCTGCCATTTGCGATTCCCGGGGCTGACGAAGACATTTGTACAGGCGACACCACTACCATCACGGCTTCAGGCGGAGATATTTATTCATGGAGCGATGGAATAATTACCAGCGTTACGGGAGCACGTCCTGCAAGCCCGTTGACAACAACCATTTATTCCGTGACGGTTGAAGATAGCAACGGCTGCAAAGACACTACCGTTGTCACAGTTACCGTTCATCCGATTCCGGCAGTGTCGCTGTTGGGATTGAATGCCGCCTATTGCAATAATGATGAACCTGACACGCTTGCTGGTTCTCCAGCGGGAGGATTCTTTGCCGGACCGGCAATCAGCGGCAGCGTCTTTTCTCCAGCGCTGCTTCTTCCCGGAAACTACACCATCCTTTACACATACATTGATTCCTTCGGATGCATGAACAGCGACAGCAGTGATGTGGTAATCAATGACGCTCCGACCATTTCATTCACCGGGTTGGCTGCTGAATACTGCATGGATACTTCAGCGCACCTGCTCACGGGTATTCCTTCGGGAGGCGCTTTCTTTGGTCCGGGCGTTAGCGGAAATACTTTCGTTTCATTTTATGCCGGTCCCGGCATACATGATATTGTTTACATTCATGATGGCGGTGGTTTTTGCCCGGGCAAAGACACGCAGAGCGTTGCCGTACACGCGCTGCCGGTTGTGAGCATCAGCGGTCTTGACAGCCTTTATTGCACCGAGGGTAATCCCGATACGCTCACAGGAATTCCGGCTGGCGGCACGTTTTCAGGCGATGATGTTTTTGGAAACATTTTCTTCCCGCCCGGAGTGGTGTTCCAAACGCCAAGCGTAGTGAGCTATGAATACTTTGATTCAAACGGCTGCGCAGGCAAGGCGGTCGAAGTGGCTGTCGTTTATCCCACGCCTTCTCCGGTAATTCTCAATCCGGGAGCTTTATGCGTGAATGATGGCGCTGTGCAGCTCAGCGGCTATCCTTCGGGAGGAACATTCAGCGGTCCCGGAATCAGCAACAACGTGATGATGACGAGCATTGCAGGAGCCGGAATTCATTTGGTCCAATATTCCTTCACCGACAACAGCGGATGCACGGGCGACACATCTCTTTTCATTACAATAAACGGAGCGCCTTCTGTAACTCTCTCCGGGCTTGATACCGCTTATTGCGTGAATGATGCGCTGGTGCTGATGAACGGCAATCCGGCAGGCGGTGACTACTCGGGCACCGGAGTGACAGGACATACATTTAACCCATCACTGGCTGGAACGGGCGGCCCTTACCTCATCTCCTACACCTATACGGACACCAACGGATGTTCCGCCACAGCAACGCAGTTGGTTACGGTGCTGAACGCTCCGTTTCTCATCATTTCCGGTTTGAATTCATTTTACTGCATTTTTGATGCACCCGTGGCGGTGAATACGCTCCCTGCGGGCGGCACATTATCGGGAGCGGGAATTTCAAACGATGTGTTTGACCCCGCAGGCGCTGGAATCGGCACGCATATCATTACTTACCGCTATACTAATGCCGAAGGCTGCACTGAGTTGGCGAAAACGTTTGTAAGGGTGGATGCCTGTGTCGGGGTGAACAGCCCGGACCTTGAAAGAGGCATGACGGTGTATCCGAATCCTTCCGAAGGCACGTTTACGCTGGAAGTGCAGGGCATGATGGATGAAGTCAGCGTAGTGAAAATTTTTGATGTTGCGGGTAAATTGGTTTACCAGGAAAAAATTTCAGGGCGACTGAAAAACTACAAACAGAAAATAAATATCTCCGCTTTCTCAAAAGGTGTGTATTATCTCAAGTTGAATTTTGAAGACGGAATGGCGGTGAGAAAAATTATTGTACAGTAGTACTCTGTCAAAGAAGCAGACGGAGGGTATGTCTTTTTTTTACCGCATATATTTCAGGAGAAATTCCTCTGCATTCAGCATTTCATGCCTGCCGGGGTCATTTCTCTAAAATGGCTGTTTTTTTTAGTCAGCGGTTTACCACAATCCGCTTCACTATTTCGCCATATGCAAACTTCACCTTCAGCATATAATTACCTGGCGGTAGCTCATTCACGCTAAGTGCAATACTGTTATCGGCAACCGGAGTGTTCATAATTTCCCTGCCGAGCAAATCGAGCAACACAACCCGCTTGGCTTTTTCCCTGAAAACTTCAATGTTGATAACATCGTCCGCAGGATTGGGATA
>DATLYB010000038.1:0-15048 GCA_035575215.1 Chitinophagales bacterium | reverse complement strand
AAATATCGCGGATGACGCCACCGAAGCAAGCGGTAATTGTTCCGAGCGTGATGCAAATGGCGGGATGCAGTTCAAGGTTGATTCCTTTCTCTATTCCAAGAACGGTGAAGAAGCCAAGCCCCAGTGAATCGAAAGCCAATAATATCCTTCGGTAGTTGTTGATGACATTCGTAAATAACATCGCTGCCACTGTGCTGATTAACACAATCACGCCATAGTTCAAATTATACATCCAACTCACCGGCACATCCCCAATCAACACATCGCGCAAGGTTCCACCGCCCAGCGCGGTGATGAAAGCAATGATGAACACGCCAAAGACATCGAGTTTTTTCTCCATCGCGGCAAATGCTCCGGAGATGCTGAACGCAGCGATGCCCGCAATATCAATGAGTTGGAGGAGTTCCAAAGGAGGTTAATTGGCTTTCAGTTTCGTCAGCATTTCATCCGTCAGTGCATCGGAATACACACCGTAAGCATTTACCAAAACTCCTTTCACATTGTGTTTTTCGGAAGAAATAGCATACAGGATTGCTCCGTCAGCGGGGTCGGTTTGCCCTTCAAAGCGGAAATATTTATCAATATGAAAATCGGAAGGAAAAATTTTGAGTTGTCCGCTGCGGCAGTCAATGCAATCGGCTTTCAGGTTGAAATCTTCGGTGTAGCCTTTGGCTTTCAACTCTTTCAGCGTTTCGGATAAGGTGGGTTCGGTGTTTGGCATAGTCAAGGTTGCAGTTAAGGTACAACAATTAAGGGCGTTTCGCCTTCATACGCTAATTCGTTAATCACGAATGTTCTGAAAACCTGGTCGAGGAACATGCGCGAACCTTTTTGAACAACTAAGAATTGATTTTTTTTCTGAGCAATAATTTCTTTCAGGGTCGGAATGACAACGTCACTTTTATACAACTCATAAGAAACGCTTGCATGGTAGGAATAAAGCTGCTTTAATTCTTTGAGATATTTTTCCGATTCTTCAAATTCTTTCGATGATTCATCTGTGATTGAAAAGAAGTTAATGTGCTGAATATCGTGATTGGCAAGCTCAAGCAGGCGGTCAAATTCCGCTGTATTTAAAGGATATTCCTTTTGCACCGCGACCAAAATAGATTCGCAGGAGTAGTGCTCCGGTTTTTTGGGGAGCAATACGGTCAGGCTATGAATATGGTCAATCACATCCACCGCCACGCTTCCCACAAACAATTTTTTAAGTATTCCTGTGCCTTTCAATCCGAGAAAGAGCAGGTTGTTGAACGGTTCACTCAATAATCTTGGCAAAACCGTAAGCAGGTTTTCTTCTGAAACGTAGAGCTTAACGTTTTCCTGTTCGTTCAATATTTCATTTGAAAAGCTCGTCAGCTTAACTAACGCTTCACGGTTGGCGATGCTGACAATTTCTCTTTTGATTTCGACTTCAACCAAAGCAGGCGTTGCCGGAAAAGTGCGATGCACCAAAAGCAATTCCGCGTTTGCCTTTTTGCTCCATTCGCTGGCGAATTGAAGCAGATGTGCCGAATAAGGCGAGAAATCAATCAGTACAATAAACCTGTTTTTCATCTGCTGAATGTCTGTTTCATGTCAACTATTAACTGCGAATTGCTTTCAAAATACTAAAAAATCACTTTGCCGCTGATTTTTTATCTTGCAATCAGAAAAATATTTTCGTTGGCACAGCTCAGTCAACAAGTTTTAATTGCCAAATCATCGCATGGTTCATTTGCCTCACTTGATTTCCGACCTCGGTCTTATACTGGTAGTAGCAGGCATCACCACGCTCATTTTCAAAAGAATCAGGCAGCCGCTTGTGCTGGGATATATTCTCGCGGGATTGCTTGTCGGTCCGCATATCTCGCTGTTTCCAACGGTTGCCGATGAAGAAGGCGTAAAGGTCTGGTCGGAAATTGGCGTAATCATCCTGCTGTTTACACTTGGGCTTGAATTCAGCTTCAAAAAATTGGCAGCGGTTGGAGGCTCGGTCACGATAGCGGCTGTTGTTGAAATCGTGCTGATGATAGCGGTGGGCTTCATTACCGGGCAGGCGCTGGGCTGGTCGCTGATGGACAGCATTTTTCTCGGAGCGATTCTTTCGATGTCGTCCACGACCATTATCATCCGGGCATTTGAGGAGGTTGGCGCGAGAACACAGAAGTTCGCCACGCTGGTGTTCGGGATACTGATAGTGGAAGACCTTGTCGCCATCCTGCTGATGGTGCTGCTTTCAACGCTGGCGGTGAGCCGCGAGTTTGCGGGAAGCGAATTGTTCATGCAGATTCTGAAGCTGTTATTTTTTCTCATCGTTTGGTTTATCGGTGGCATTTTTTTCATCCCTACTTTTCTAAAGCAAACGCGCAGGCTGATGAATGATAAAACGCTGCTGATAGTTTCGCTGGCGTTGTGCCTGCTGATGGTGATACTGGCGGTAAAAGTTGGGTTCTCTGCCGCGCTGGGCGCTTTCATCATGGGTTCTATTCTTGCCGAAACCGTGCAGGCTGAAAAAATCGAGCATCTCATCAAGCCGGTGAAAGATTTATTTGCCGCTGTGTTTTTTGTTTCCGTTGGCATGATGCTCGACCCGCAGGTGCTCGTGGATTATGCAGTCCCGGTGCTGATAATCACGTTCATCACGATTTTCGGAAAGTTTGTTGCCTCCGGCATTGGCGTACTTTTGGGCGGGCAGCCGTTGAAACACTCTGTGCAGGCTGGCTTGAGCCTTGCGCAAATCGGAGAGTTCTCTTTTATCATCGCCTCGCTGGGCGTTACGCTCAAAGTGACGAGCGGATTCCTTTATCCTATTTCGGTGGCGGCTTCCATCGTGACTACGCTAACAACGCCTTTCCTGATTAAACATTCAGAAGCTATTTATTTAACCATGGAGAAAAGATTACCTGCAAGATGGGTAAGTAAGCTTAATCGCTACAGCGCGGGCGCGCAGCATTTACAGCCATCAAGCGACTGGAAAAAACTTATACAAGCCTACGGAATAAACACAATCGTTCACACAGTAATCATTATCGCCATCATATTGCTATCCTCCAATTTCATCTATCCGTTTATTTCGGAGTTGGCGAATGGGTCAGGTGAAATCATTACGGTGTCTTTTACCCTGTTGCTGATGGTTCCATTTATATGGGCATTGGCGGTCAGAAGAATAAAGAAAGAAACTTATACGCGGATATGGCTAAGTAAAGGACTGAGGCGCGTTCAATTGGTGGTCATTGATATTCTGAGAATTGCCATTGCGATTTTTTTAGTGGGCTTCCTTTTCCAGATATTTTTCTCGCCAATGGTTGCGCTTATTGCGGGCGTCATTGCAATTGGAATTGCGACAGTATTTTTTTCGAGAAGGCTGCAAAACTTTTATGAGCGGATAGAAGAGCGGTTTTTGTCAAATCTCAATGAACGCGAGCGGCAGAAGGCCATCCGTTCTGAAATTGCACCCTGGGATATGCACCTCACAGATTTTGAAGTGATTCCTGAAACGAGTTGCATCGGCAAGCCATTGGAGGAACTTGCTTTCCGAGAGAAATATGGAATCAATATCGCATTGATAGAACGTGGAAATCACGTCATCCCACTTCCGAGCCGGTATGAGCGGCTGTATCCGGGAGATAAAATTTCTGTAATCGGAACGGATGCCCAATTAGACAGGTTCAAGGAATTATTCGAGCACCCTGAGCCTGTATCAGAGGAAGATGCAGCAACAAAAGAAATCAACCTGCAAACATTTACAATAGGAAAAAATTCTTTTCTTCGCGGTCAGAGTTTGCGCAACTCCGGCATCCGGGAAAAGGCGCATGCACTTGTGGTTGGCATAGAAAGGAACGGACAGCGTATAACAAATCCTGAATCGCACATCATCTTCGAAGAAGGAGATGTGGTTTGGGTAGTAGGGAATAAGAATAAGCTGGAAGCTTTCTTAAAAGGGAAGTAATGGCTGCTTATAGAATTGCCGTAGATATTTGATTCGCCACCGTCAATAGCAATGGTTTGTCCGCTTACATAACCGTTTTCTTCACTCAAAAGAAACGCAACCAACTTCCTCCGGTAAGCCCAACCCTTTTTTAAAGTAACTCAAATCCGCCACCTACATGTAGCACAGTTCCATGCACATAACTCGAGTCATCAGAACAAAGAAAAAGCGATCCCTGTGCCACTTCACGCGGCTCTCCAAGGCGCCCTATTAAACTCATGGTCGGGATAATATCCTTTTCGGTAATACCGAGACTTTTCAGTGATGCAGTAAGCATTGGGGTGCGGATGGCACCGGGCGCTACCGAGTTGATTCGGATACCTTTTGTGCCGTATTCGAACGCCCCAGCCTTGGTTAAACCAACAACACCGTGTTTGAAAGCCTGGTAGGCAGGATTACCCGTGGTTGGTTTGAATGCGTTAATGGAGGAAATATTGACAATCGCTCCTCCAGTTCCTTGTGCTACCAATTGTCTGAGTTCATACTTCATACACAGCGCAGTTCCCTTGAGGTCAACAGCCTGCAAGCGATCCCAGTATTCCTCGTCCAGTTCTTCGAATGAGTTGTTGTCTGGTTTCAACGCTGCGTTGTTAACTGCACAGTCGAGACGTCCATAAGTCTTAACCGTGAACTTTACCATAGCTTCGACTTGTGAAGCGATTGAAATGTCAACCTTGCAAAAAGCGGCTGTACCACCCTTAGCAGTGATTTCTTTAACTACAGATTTTCCTGCTTCTTCATTAAAATCTGCAACGATTACTTTTGCTCCTTCTTCTGCGAAGAGTTCGGCAGTTGCTTGTCCAATACCCATTGCAGCACCGGTAATGATGGCAACTTTGTTTTCTAATCTTTTCATTTTTTTGTTTTAAGCGTTAAAAATATGCTTCTTTATTCCACCCGTTCTATTGCCGGGTCGGGTTTTTCTCCCAAAAATTCAATCCATGCCTTTTTGATGCAGGGATAATTTTTTGCCGCTTCCACAAGGCTCATAAACGCTGCAATATTTTCTTCAAACCGTTTTGCCAGAGTTGCATCTTCAATATTGCCTTCCGGTGTGAATGCCTTATGCGCTGTTGCCAATGAAAACATGGCGGAAAAAATATTAGCGCCTAATTTTTCCAAGGGTATCCTCAATGACCACAATCCATGATTACCTCCGCCCATGGAGGGGGAGGCTGACATCAGCAAAGCGTGGCGCTCATTGAACGGTTGCGGGCGAAACCGCGAAACCCAGTCAATCGTGTTTTTCAGAAGCCCAGGCATTGAGCCGTTATATTCAGGCGATGCGATGATAAACGCATCATTAGCCAAAAGCCGCCTGCGAAATTCAATCGCTCCCGGAGGATGAAAGTCATTCACTTCCAAATCCTGATTCATCGAAGGGCAGTCAAACTCGCTCATGTTTGCAAAGTCAGCCTTGCCGCCATTTTTTTCAATTGCCCTGACTGCCAATCGCGCCAAACGGGTATTCAGAGAGTCTTTCCGCAGCGAAGCGGAAAAGACAAGAATCTGTAACGGCTTTTGTTCTTTCGGGTCATTCATTCGAACATTTTATTTACCAAGCCCGATTTGATTCATAAATGACTGATTATCCCAAAACAGATATTCTTCAATCATCTTCCCCTCTTTCCAATGTGCGATAGTAGCCATGGAGAGTTTGAATTTTTTTCCCGTAGGTGGAATAGTCTTGCCGTTGCCAATGGGCATGGGCTGCGAAAATGTTCCTTCCATTTCTCCGATAACTGCCGTCCAGTCGCCACTGCCGAACCTGACCGGATGGTTTTTGATTTTTGTATCGGGCGCAAATACGAACATGGGCGTGAGCATGTCAATGTGCTGCGGATATAATCCCTCCGTTACATGTCCGTCAGGATAATATACCTTGATGTTTTCCGCATGGCTGATGGCGAATGAATCCCACTGCTGCCCGCTGTAAAAATGATAATCAAGCGAATCGAATCTTAAAAGGCGCTGCTCCGTGAGCGCTTTTTCATCCGTAAATTTTTTGAGTTCGGCTTGCAGGGAATCAACTTTTGCCTGCAAATCCGCAATCGTCTGTGTGTTGTCGCTGCAACCTGCTAACAAGCCGATTGCCGCAAGTGTGATGATGATGGTTTTCATTTTGTTTTGATTTTAAGGGTGAAAGTAGAAATTAAAATTTTAATAAAGAAACGGGATGGTTTTTGTTCTTACTTTTCCAAAGCATAGGATGCATCTCTTTAAAAACTATCGCCCGTTTGGAGGCGCGGGCTGATTTTGCTCTTTTGACTTTACCTCCGTTGGCATTGAGGGTTTGCAGTCAAAGGCAAATGTGCAAAATCAGCGTCAGCCATAAAATTGTTTTAAAAAAATGCGTGTGGGCAAAAATTTTTAAAACAGAAGCTTTGGTTTGAGCGTTGCCTTAATTATCATCCGTATCACCCCGCCTGAGTTGCACATTCGCTAAGAGCTATTGAATGCTTACGTGTTTAAATCGCTCAGCGAAGTACGGCAGAAAGCGGAAGAATGTATGACGGATTACAATTTTCACCGGACCTCATAATTATAGGGAAGCGGACAAGGTAGCTTGTTATTTTGGGAAATCTTGCCGTACTTTACAGTTCCAAAGGTCATGAAATATCTCGTATCCATACTTATCGAAGTCATTTGCGCCCGGCAACGGTGAGAATGGATATGTAACTGAAAAGACAGAGAGCCGTTCTCACCGGAGAACGGCTCTCTGTTTTATTACGGTTTAAATACAAAGCGGAAAGAACAAAACATTTACCCATGTACTTCACCAACAAAACCATTGTCTTTGCAAACGGAGAATTTGTAAAGGCAAAAGACGCAACGGTCAGCATGTTCAGCCAGACACTGCATTATGGAAATGGCGTGTTTGAGGGTATTCGGGCTTACTCCACTCCAGGCGGAACAAAAATTTTCAAGGCAAGGGAGCATTACCAGCGCCTGAAAGATTCTGCCGCCAAGATGCACATCCGGTGCAACTACTCGGTGAAGGAGTTGATTGACATCACCTATGAGGTACTAAAGCGCAACAAGTTTTCTGATGCCTATATCCGTCCGGTTCTATATTCGGGCATCAATATGAAGCTGGTGCCCAGCGAGGAATCCATGCTGTTTATTGCCGCGTGGAAGTGGGCGCGTTATCTGGGCAACAAACTGCTGCATGTCACCATTTCAAGCTATGAGCGTCCAAATCCCAACTCATGCCATGTAGAGGCAAAGGTAACGGGGCATTATGTCAACTCGATTCTTGCCACACAGGAAGCCCGGGAAAAAGGATTTGATGAGGCGCTGCAGTTGGATTTGAATGGCAACGTGGCGGAAGGACCGGGCACTAATTTCTTCTACGAAAAAGACAGTGTGCTTTATACTGCTCCCCTGGGCAGCATATTGGCAGGCATCACGCGTGCCACCGTGATGGAAATCGCCAGACACGTGGGTATGGAAGTGCGGGAGAAATTATTCACGGTGGAAGAGCTGCTGGAAGGAGACAGCGCTTTCTTCACGGGTACTGCGGCTGAAGTGGCTGGCATCGGAAGTGTTGACGGCTATCAATTTCCCCTGCCGTGGGAAGATTCAATGGGCTACATCCTCGCGCAAAAGTACAGGCAACTAATTCGCACGGGCGACTATTCGCACAGTACCACTATTATTTAATCTAATCTATGATGTGGGAATTTATGCTGAGAAGAAAAATATCAGTCCTGGCGGTTCAAAGGCTGAGGTGACAAAGTTTATGGCAAACGAACCGAAACGCATTGTAAAGATTAAGGTGGATTTAATCCTGCCGGATGAAATTGCAGATGACGAATGGTCTGTTCTTGTAAAAATTGCTGTCAATTGTCCCGCTGCCAAAAGCCTGCGCCCTGATACTGAGCAGAAGTGAGGTTCGTTTACGGAAAAAGTGCATGATGATTCTGCGCTTGCCGGAAAAAATTTGTTCAGAATAATAGATTAACCCTCCGCTGCCGTTTCTATTGTGCCTGAAGGTTACTGCGTTATGAAATAATTTTACTTTCAGAAAGATGAAAAAGATAGTTAGCGGGATTATCCTGTTGACGCTTCTCCTGAAGGGGGATGCTGCTGCTCAATTTCCGGGTTCTCAAAAAATTGACAGCATCCTTTCATCTGCCACAAGAATAACCGGACCTTCAGAGCTTATCATTGTCAAAGATGGCAAGGTCATTTACAAAAAAAATTATGGCGGGCTGATACCCGGAAGCTACAGGGATAAAGTCAGAACGGCATCCTCATCAAAATGGCTGACGGCTGCCACTTTGCTTGCGCTGGTGGATGAGGGGCTGATTTCGCTCGATGACGCCATTGGGAAGTATCTCCCCAATTTCAAGGGGGATAAAGCCAGCATCACCGTCAGGCAATTATTATCGCACACCAGCGGACTGCCGCCCTATTCGGTTTACCTGAAAGATGCGTCATTGAGCCTCGCCCAATCGGTTGACAGCATAGCAAGCAGAGTTAATCTGGTTGCAGAGCCGGGCACCGAATTCAGCTACGGGGGTGTTTCTTACCAGGTGGCGGCACGCATCGCGGAAGTGACAAGCGGCAAAGACTGGGAATCGCTCTTCAACGAGAAAATTGCACTTCCGTGCGAGATGCACAGCACCGATTTCGGAAACCAGCGCGCAAAAAATATTGCAGACGGAGCATATTCCACTGCTGACGATTTTTCAAAATTTCTCTCCATGCTGCTGAACAAGGGCAAATACAATGGCAAAAAAGTGCTGTCAACCGCCATGGTAAAAGAGATGCTCTCAGACCAAACCGGCAGTCTGCCCTCCGGCTACACTCCGTATCGCTTCAAATCGGCAAAGCAATCTGGATTTTACGGATTGGGCATCTGGCTCGACCGCATCCTGGTGAGCGACAGCAGCGCTACGGAAGTGAGCAGCCAGGGCGCCAAAGGGTTCACACCCTGGATAAACCTTTGCAAAAATCTGGCAGGCGTTTATTCATTTGAAGTGGAACTGAGCAAGGCAAAGCCATACATTGATGAGACCAAGGCAATCATTGATTTCGCTTTCCCTGATAATTGCGTGGATATGCAGACGGAAAAGAATCCCAAACAGGATGAACCGCTTTTTTCCCTGGAGCAAAATTTCCCCAACCCGGCTGTCCAGTCAACCAATATCTCTTTCAAGCTGGAGCAGGATGCCGAGGTGAGTTTAAAACTGTTTGACCCCCTTGGAAACGAAACGATGACCTTGCTGAACCGGAAGATGCAAGCCGGAGATTACACAATTCCCGTGGATGCCTCAAAACTGAATGCCGGCATCTATTTCTACCGCCTTGTGGTGAACGGGCGCGCTGAAACAAAGAAGCTCACCATCCGGAAGTAACAAGCTGTTTTCTCTAATTTTGCCGGATTCTTTTTCCCGGAAAGTGTGCGGTTTTTCTGTTCAGTTTTACACGTTGAAATTTTCAAATCATAACCGAAAAACCGAAAAACTGTGAAATGCAAATTATAAACTGAGAATGGAAATCCCCAAGAGGTACGACCCAAAAGCCATTGAAGACAAATGGTACGCTCAGTGGCTGAAACAAAAGTTTTTCCGCTCGACCCCTGACCATCGCAAGCCTTACACAATTGTGATTCCGCCACCGAATATAACCGGAGTGCTGCACATGGGGCACATGCTAAACAACACGATTCAGGATGTTTTGATTAGAAAAGCCCGTTTACAGGGATATAACGCCTGCTGGGTGCCAGGAACCGATCACGCCTCTATCGCCACGGAAGCTAAAGTAGTGGCGATGCTGCGCGAAAAGGGAATTAAAAAATCAGACTTGAGCCGCGAGGAATTCATGAATCATGCCTGGGAATGGAAGAGGAAATATGGCGGCATCATTCTGGAGCAGCTCAAAAAACTGGGAGCCTCGGTTGACTGGGAGCGCGTGCATTTTACAATGGATGACGGCTATTGCAAAGCTGTGATTCGCGTATTCGTTGACTTGTACCGCAAGGGGCATATCTATCGCGGCTTGCGCATGATTAACTGGGATTGTGAAGCGCAAACCGCTCTTTCAAATGAAGAAGTGGTTTACGCAGAAGAAGGCGAAAAAAGTTTTCTCTATCACGTGAAATACCGCCTTCGGGATACGGAAGATTACCTCATTATCGCCACGCAGCGGCCTGAAACAATAATGGGCGACACGGCTGTGGCGGTGAATCCGCATGATGAGCGGTATAGCCATCTCATCGGAAAAACCGTGCTCGTTCCGATGATAAACCGTCCCGTTCCGGTGATTGCAGACAATTATGTGGAGAAAGAATTCGGTACAGGCTGTCTTAAAGTTACCCCAGCTCACGACCAAAACGACTATGAAATCGGCTTGCGTCACAATCTTCCGGTGATTGATACCCTTAATCCTGACGGAACGCTGAATGAAAAGTGTGAGATTGCAGAATATATCGGAAAAGACCGTTTCGAGGTTCGGCAGCTGGTAGTAGAAAGATTGCGGGCGGAAAATCTCCTGGTGAAGGAAGAAGAATTCATCACGCGCATCGGCAGAAGCGAACGGACAAATTCCGTGGTGGAGCCGCGGCTATCCATGCAGTGGTTCATCAGGATGAAAGAGATTTCGCAAAGAGCCTTGCAGGCAGTTGAGATGGATGAAGTGCGCCTGCATCCCGAAAAATTCAAAAACACTTACCGCCACTGGATGGAAAACGTACGCGACTGGTGCATCAGCCGCCAGTTGTGGTGGGGACATCGCATCCCGGCTTGGTATGATGAGCAGGGGAATGTGTATGTGGCGGAAACCTATGATGAAGCGTTACAATTATTTAAAGAAAAAGTTCACGGGTCACAGTCCGCAGTCCTCAGCATAAAGAAACTCAGCACTGAACACGCAGCACTCAACACCCTGAAGCAAGATGAAGATGTGCTCGACACATGGGCTTCATCATGGCTGTGGCCCATCGCAGTGTTTGACGGATTCAATGACAAAAGTTTTGACAAACGCAAAGGCAAAGTCATCAAAGCTGCAAATGCCGAATTGAATTATTACTATCCCACCACCATTCTTGTCACTGCGCCTGAGATTCTCTTCTTCTGGGTGGCAAGGATGATAATCGCAGGCTACGAGTATCTGGATGAAAAACCTTTCAGCCACGTTTATCTGCATGGCATTGTACGCGACAAACAACGGAGGAAGATGTCAAAGTCGCTTGGCAATTCACCTGAGCCCCTCGAGTTGATTGAGAAGTACGGAGCGGACGGAGTCCGCATCGGCATGTTGTTCTCTTCGCCTGCGGGAAATGATTTGCTGTTTGACGAAAAGCTTTGTGAACAAGGTCGAAACTTCTGCAATAAAATTTGGAACGCTATGCGGCTGGTGAAAAGCTGGAAAATACAGGAAGGGAAGAATGACGCCAATCAGGCAGCCATCCTCTGGTTCGAGAGCCGCCTGAGTCAGGTTATCCGTCAGTTGGAAAATTCTTACGCTGACTACAGGATTTCGGAGGCATTGCTCATATTGTACAATCTTATCTGGGATGATTTCTGCTCCTGGTATCTGGAAATGATAAAACCACAGAGGCAGGAAACACGCAGCCTTGATTTAGGCACGTACGAAAAAACCATTGAGTTTTTCGGGAAGCTGCTCCAATTGGCACATCCCTTCCTTCCCTTCATCACAGAGGAAATCTGGCATTTGCTGAAAGAGAGAAGCGAGAAGGATTGCATCACGGTCAGCCGCTATCCGGAAGGGAAAACTCCGGATGAGGGTCTTTTGAAAAAAGCCGAAGCCGTGAAGGAAATCATCACCCGTATTCGTGACATTCGCGGGCAGGCGAACATCAATCCCAATGAGCCGCTGCCGCTGTATGTATTGTCAAATGACAGAAACGGCTACGAACTGTTCAGGCAAACAATTATGAAACTGGCATCTTTGAAATCAATTGAATTTGTCACTGCTGAAATAAAGGGCGCCAAAACGTTCCTTGTCGGAGCGGATACATTTTTCCTGCAAACGCCCGTCAGCGTCAATGTGGAGGAAGAACGCAAGCGCCTTGCAAAAGAGATTGATTACATAAAAGGCTTCATCCGCTCGGTGAATGCCAAGCTGAACAATGAGCGGTTTGTCAAGAGTGCCCCCCCGGCAGTAGTCGAGAAGGAAAAGCAGAAACTGCTGGATAGCGAGGCGAAATTAAAAGCACTCGAAGAAAGCCTGACGCGGCTGAATTGATTCGCTCTATCTTCTTAAACTTCTCCTTAAAAAACAGTTTAGCTTCTCAATCAAGGTAGTGGCGAACCCACCGGAATGTCACAGCGGTGCCCCGGCTCTCCATGCGGAGGATTGAGTTTGACTTCTCCCGAAGTGCCGGGTGTCACGGTAGTTGCAGCTTCAGCTTCGGTATGTACATGTCCCGGTTGCCCGTGCGGAGGGTTCTCGCTTTGTTTGACTGTGGTGGAAGCCGCTTCCTCCTGCGCAGGCGGGGTCGTCTGCTCAGCAGGGGTTGGCGTAGTAGTGCCCCCGTCACTGCCTTGATTGCAGGCAGTGAATGCTATAAACGCGATAGCAAGCGCGATTGCTGTTTGTTTCATGATGAATGTTTTAAAGATTTTGATAAAGGTATGACTTATTCCACACTTTGTTCAGCCAATAGAGGGATAACTGAACCCGCAATACTTTTCCGACTCTTTCCACAATGCTTTTTTCAGCGCAGCGTCATTTGCCAGCGGGTTCGGATTCACAGGTTTGCACCTGTTAAAATATTTTCCTGTAATGCCGTTCACTTCAGGCGATTGGGCAAGGAAAACGCTTGTTGTTGCGCCCGCTTGGGGGCTTATCGCAAATAAAGTCAGGAACGACCATACCAGCGAAGAAAGCTTTCCGGGCTTATTTCCAATTCGTGTTTTCACAAACCCGGGATGAAGACAATTGACGGTGATGCCGGTGTATTTCAACCGCTCTGCCAGCTCAAAAGTGAATAGCACATTGGCGAGCTTGCTCTGAGCATAGGCGCTTCTGATAAAATAGTTTTTGTTTTTTGTAAATGACTCGAAATCAATCTTACCTCTGTAATGCGAGTCGGAAGAAACATTCACAATCCGTCCGGCTCCGGAATTCCGGATCAGGTCAAGAAGCAAGCCGGTAAGCAGAAAGAAGGAAAAATGGTTGGTGGCAATCGTCATTTCCAAACCGTCTTCGGTAAGTGAGAAGTTTCGAAATGCCGCACCGGCATTATTAATCAAGACGTCAATTTTATCCGCCCTGTTGCGGATTTGTTCGGCAACCTTCCTGATTGATTGCTGCTTTGACAAATCCGCAATGACATACTGAATGCGGTCATTGCCCGAGGATGCTTGTATTTCTTCCACTGCGTGTTTCGCCTTTTGTTCGTTCCTGCAAACAAGCATAAGGGCTGCTCCCATCCGGGCAAGCTGCAAGGCAGTTTGAAATCCGATGCCGTCATTCCCTCCGGTGATGATTACATTTTTCCCCTTCATCTTTCGGGCTTAAAAGCTTAAAAGTAAAAATTTGACAAGAATAAAAAAGAGTGATACAACCTCCTACCACTCCGTGTTGTCTATGCCATGTCGGGAAATTGCAGATTTCATCGCCATCGGCAACTTTTCAAGCATTTTTTTGATTATTGAAATATAGAGATGTGAAATTGTACATTCATAACAATCATGTCATATGACGGGCTTTTTCAGCGACCTGCACTGCCACCCCGCCCTCAAGGCATTCAACAGCGGGCATCCGCTTCCTTCCAAATCCATGTGGGATACCATCCGGCATGAATGTGCTGACAACGCTCTTACGAGGTTGTTTCGCAGAAAGTCCAATTCCATCCTGAAAGAATCACAATGCAGCTTATACCAGCTTGCCAGGGGCGGTGTGCGGGTAGTGCTCCTTTCCATGTATCCACCGGAAAAAGGATTTGTGACCTTCCGCAAAGTGCCCGAAATGATTTTTGGAGAAGAAACCGTGCATGAGGTGCTGGAACACATATCCGGAGTGCACAAAGACAGAGTGCGTGCCATCCACCGGCAGGAAAATCATTATTTCCACGACCTCAATGGCGAATATGAATATATCCGCAAAGGGCAGGGCGCCAGCCCCTGCGGGCGGTATCAGTATGCACTCGTCAGCAACTACACAGAACTGCAGCATAACCTTCAGCATAAGCCGGATACGATTAACATCATCCTTTCCATCGAAGGCGCGCACTCGCTCGGCTGCGGAAATTCCGTAACCGAAAACATGACGCACGAGCAATTGAAGGAAGAACTGACGCGCAATATCCGCAAGATGAAATCATGGGTGCATGTGCCGTTCAGCATCAATCTCGCTCATCATTTCTGGAACCAGTTATGCGGGCATGCACCGAGCATACCGCAACCCTTTAACACCCTCGTCAACCAGACAAGGGGAATGAATGCAGGTCTCACTGACCTCGGCAGGCACGTGATTCTTGAACTGCTGGGAAGGCACAACGGAAAGCGCGTCATCCTCGACACCAAGCACATGAGCGTGGCAGCCCGGAAAGAATATTATGATTTTGTGCGCAAATACAATTATCTGAATCCGACCGACAAAATACCCGTGCTGTGCAGCCACACGGGGGTGAACGGTTTTGTAACGATGGATGAATCGCTGCGCATCAAAGACCACAACCGCAAAAGCCGTTACAGTTACCTGCACCGCAGAAGCATCAATATCAGCGATGAGGAAATCCGCATCATCCACGAGTCACAGGGCATTATCGGAATCATGATGGATAAGGGCAACCTGGGCGGCATCAAAAAATTACAGGAAATCAGCGCGCTTGAAGATGTACAGAAAAAGACCGATGCGTTCTCTGAGCTGATTTGGAATAATATCTTTCAAATTGTGCACGCTGTCGGGCAGCCCACCGCATGGGATATCATCGGCATCGGCTCCGATTATGACGGCATGATTTCCCATGTTGACGTTTACCACAATGCCGAAACCTTCCGGGATATGGAGCACAACCTTACTGAATACCTTGACAAGACAAAACTGCACCGCGAGATGTGGTATCATTACCAACCCCATGAGTTGGTGAGCAAGATACTGCG
>DATLYB010000037.1:0-14277 GCA_035575215.1 Chitinophagales bacterium | reverse complement strand
CCTAAATAAGATTTACGGCATCGTAACCGATAACTCCGGGGCAACGGGTGCGCTGATGTTTAAAAACACGTTCAGCAACACCTCCTCCGGCTTTCAATCGCAAAACGGCAACCCCAACTTTGCCGCAAGCTGCAACACGTTTACCAACTATACCTACAGCGGCTCTTACGGACCGGCTTGGTACACTTACAATGGCACGTTGAGGCAGCAGGGGAATAATGTTTGTACTAATTCTGGCGACCGAGCAGGTAATGAATGGACTTCTACATGTACGGGTAGCAATGTTGTAGATATAAAAATTAATGGCAGCGGCTCTTATTTCCATTACTACGGTCATTTTTTAGACCAGCAATTAGGTGATAAAACCAGACCTGAATGTAGTACTACGGGATGGGAAACGTCATCATGGCTTCACTATTGTCCTAATCCAACCGATCCGGGATATACAAAATCCTCGTCTGCCTGTGATTTCCCGTTTTACACATGCCCGGGTTGTCGCGTATCAGGAAATGATTTGGGAATTGACCCGCAATTGCTACAGGCGATGGATTATTACCAAAGCATGGCTGACGATTTCAGTGCGCAGTCTGAATCAGCCAGCGGTCAGAGCGCAATAGAGCAATCGGCATACTACGCAGGGTTAGTCCAATTGGTGAGCAATGAAATTGTAAGTCAGCTTTTATCGCGCAGCGTTGATACAGCCATTCTGTATCTGGAAGGTTCTGATTTGCTGGAAGATAAAAAGCTGCTTGCTGAATTATACTTGTCCGTTGGGCGGTTTGATGACTGCCGCAAAACAGTTGACAATGTGATTGCCGCTCAGGGATGGAAAAGAGCTGAATTGCTGAATGCGGATGACATCGCGTCCTATTCATTGGAGAACAACGAGTTTGTTGAGTTGCTCAACTTGCTGCTCTCAATTTTTGAAAGCGGCAGGGGATTGGATAAAAGCGATGAACAGGAAATAGCCGCGCTGGAAGGACTCAGCCAGAGTTTAACGGTAAACGGACCCAAAGCCTGCGCTTACCTGAAAGCTGCAACAGGCAAAGAATGCAGCTATTCGATTTATTCGGATGAACAGGGTGAGCAAGTGAAAGAAAGGCTTGGAGGCAGTGAACAAGGCAGCAACATTGAAGTAAAAGCATATCCCAACCCCGCTAATACTCAATTAAACATTTCCGTTTTTATACCTGAAGGCTCCATAAAGCCGGAGTTAATAGTTTACGACATCACCGGAAGGAAACAGGAACAAATCCTTCTTAACACGAAGCAGAATGAAATCGAGTTGAATACTTCTTCTTATGGGGAAGGAGTTTATCTGCTACAGGTAAAAACTGTTGATAGTTCAAGGACTTTAAGAGTTTCAGTCCAAAAGTGAAGATTCTATGATTAGGTATGCACCGAGCGTGGATATATATCCATGCTCGGTGCTCCTTATCAAACAAGAATAATGAAAAGGCAATTACAAACGTGTGTTTTATTTTCCATTCTTTGCTGTCAAACTACGGCACAAGTGTATTTCAACCGAATTTTTGATAATCAATATCAGGGACATTCAATGTACGATGGATTCAGTTCTCATTTTGAACTGGACGAAAAAGTATTTGTCTGTGGTTCTTCCTTTCATCCGAATAATTTGCCAATGGTAGCATTCACCAAACTACTTGATGACTCTGGAAACATTATTTGGGAAAGGAATTATGAGTACATGCAAGTAAGAAGGGGAACAGGAGTGGTTCCATATGATGCAGTAAGAATTAATGATAGTGTAATTGTAATGAATATTTATGCTCATGATTCCACTGAGTTGGGAACAGATATTTTTTTGCAAGCTCTTAATCTTAACGGTGATTCATTGTGGTTTCAGAATTTAGACGCGGGCTACAATGACAGGGCTACAAAAATGTTACTTGATAAAGATGGCGGTTTGTTGATTCTGGGCTTTTATTATTTAGGTGATAGCGACTCATCGCGTATCATCATAATTAAAACTGATTTCGGAGGGAACAAAATCTGGCAGCGTGAATATGGTCAGCCAAGCAGTTACAATTTTGCATACGACTGGTACAAAACTGATGATGGGGGATATATCCTTGCAGGAACACGCAATGACAACAATAATCAGAATACCAACTTCTTACTGATGAAATTGGACAGTTCCTTTAACGAAGAATGGTCAGAAAGCTATGATACAGGGTTCCTGGATTTTCTCGGAGGTTTGTCAGCATTAGTAGTAACCGATGACGGTTATATTTTGGTAGGACAGCAGGTGTATTTTGCAGTTTCCACTGGAACTGAAAGAGCTAAAGGATTTATAGTGAAAACTGATAAGAGCGGGAATAAGGTTTGGGATAAACTGATTGGATACCAATATAATGATATTGGGTTCACTGGTATTGTGGAAGCAGGCTTAAATGAATATGTGCTATTAGGAGTTATCAGCATAGACTCAGGGTGGAATGGAATGCCAAGGGCAGTATTGGCTAAGATGGATACAACCGGCAATATATTCTGGCAGCGAGAATACAATTACTATAATGGAAGTGATTCAGACCATGTATATCCTTCGATGATTACGCGTACAACTAATGGGGATTATTTAATATCAGGTGCAGTACTTTATTTAAAACAGCCAACTCCGCCAAATGATGCCTGGCTCATGAAAACCGACTCTTGTGGTTTCACCGAAGGCGATGTAAGCGTTGCGCAAATACAACTCGATACGCTCATAGACAAAACCATTACCCTGCAAAACACCAGCCCCGCGTATTGCAGTTGGCAGTGGTATTTCGGTGATGGAGACAGTTCGTCATTCAGAAATCCCGCGCACACTTACAATGACACGGGCACCTACACCATTTCGCTCGTAACAAGGGCGGGCAATGATTGGGATACTGCTTATCTGCAAATTCATGTTGGCGATACGTCCACTGCAATCGGTCAGCAATCCACAGTAGTGAAAGCGCAGTTCAGGTTGTATCCCAACCCTGCATCATCACAAATAGCTGTGTCAGGCTACATTCCCGAAACGGAAGGAAATGTTTCCCTCGAATTTTATGACGTGCATGGAAAAATGGTGAAACGCTATGGTTTTGAAAGCGGGCTGCTCAACACGCATTTGAGAACGGATGCCTTTGCCGATGGCTTGTACGGGTATCGCGTCAGTGCCGGAGCGCAGCAGGTGACGGCAGGAAGGCTCATGATTATTCATTGATGGCTTCGATACTTCTTGCAATTTGTGGAACAATATTCAAGAGCTTCCTGACACCTTTTCAGGTGCAGTTGGTAAGCAATGAAATTTCAGGACAACTTCTTTCCCGTAGCATTGATACCGCCATTTTGTATTTGGAAAGTTCCGACTTGCTGGAAGATAAAAAGCTGCTTGCTGAATTGTATCTGTCCGTTGGCAGATTGGATGATTGCCGGAAAATCGTGGACAATGTGGTGGATGCCTCCGGTTGGCAAAGGGCGGAATTGCTTAATGAAAATGATATTTCAGACTACGAAATTGAAAATAACGAGTTTGTCGAGTTGTTGAATTTATTGCTTGCTGTGTTTGAAAGTGGCAGAAGCCTCGAACAAGCCACCGAGTTGGAGACTGCATTGCTTGAAAAACTCAGCAATAGCAAAACGGTGGTCGGACCGAAAGCTTGCGCATACCTGAAACAGGCAACGGGCAAAGAATGTAGCTATGAAATACTATCTGATGAATCGGAAGATGAAATAGAAAAACGTCTTGCAGCACCAACTGAGGACTTCTTTTTGACTCTTTACCCTAATCCAACGAATAACCTGATAACTCTCAAAGCGAATATCACTGATGAGTTCACACACCCGGAATATTACGTGTATGATGTTGCTGGGAACTTGTTGCTCATGGGTAACTTACTTTCAGGATTGAATGAAGTGGTAATTGATGCAAAAGATTTTTCAGAAGGATTATATATTCTTCAACTTAAAAACCTGAATGCAATAATTCAAGCAAGGAAGTTTTCTGTTTTAAAGTAATCATTAAATTGAAAAGGGGAGCCTAAGGCTCCCCTTTTTATTGTCATATGCTTAGAGAATTTTTTTTCTTTTCGCTGATGGTTTCAAATGTCAGTTATGCATTTTCCCAAGTTTATTTTAATCGTGTTTATGATACACAAGGGTTGCATAATGGATTTATCTCTTCATTAGAGCTATCAAATAAGACGGTTTTTGGAACGGGAACATCCTGGCTTTCTTTTAATCAAAATGTGGATTATCTATCCACTGTTTTAGTAAATGATAGCGGTGCAATAATCTGGTTAGAATTGGATTTAGGCAGAACTGACGGAGGAATAGTTGCAGGTTTTGACGCAGTTGAAAGCAACAACAAAATCGTTGTTACAGGTCCGACTTATGATAGTGTAGAACATGCGCAAGATATTTTTCTTTACGCAATTAGTCTTCAAGGAGACTCTTTATGGTATCAAAATTTAGATGCAGGGTTTAATGATGTCTCAAGGAATGTTATGTCGGATAACGATTCGGGATTTTTAGTTTTAGGGTACTATTACCTTGGAGATTTTGATTCGTCAAGAATAGTTATCATAAAAACAGATTCATCTGGAAACAAAATATGGCAAAGAGAATACGGACAGCCCAATAGCTACAACTTTGCTTACGAATGGTATAAAACAGATGATGGAGGTTATATACTTTCGGGAGAACGCAATGACAGCAACAATCAAAATACTAACCTCTTGCTAATGAAGCTAGATAGCAATTTCAATGAACAATGGGCAAAGAGTTATGATGGCGGCTTTCTTGAATTTTCGGGATTGCTTTCAGCTTTGGTAGTTACAAATGATGGCTATATCACAGTTGGGCAACAGGAATATTTCGCAGTTTCAACTGGAACAAACAGAACCAAAGGATACATTGTTAAGACAGATAAAAACGGCAACAAAGAATGGGACAAATTAATCGGTTATCAGTATAGAGACATTGGATTTCGTGGCATTGTAGAATCAGGAATAAATGAATACATGATTTTGGGCGTAATTGGTGAAGACACAGGCTGGAATGGGATGGCAAGAACAGTATTGGGAAAGATGGATACAACAAGTAATTTTTTCTGGCAACGAGAGTATAACTATTACAATGGAAGTGATTCCGACCATGTGTATCCGAGTATGATTACTCGTTCAGAAAATGGTGACTATTTAATATCAGGTTATGTGCTTTATTTAAAACAGCCAACCCCGCCAAATGACGCTTGGCTGATGAAAACCGATAGTTGCGGTTTCACCGAAGGCGATGTAAGCGTTGCGCAAATACAACTCGATACGCTCATAGACAAAACCATTACCCTGCAAAACACCAGCCCTGTGTATTGCGGTTGGCAGTGGCATTTCGGAGATGGAGACAGTTCTGGCATCAGAAACCCAACACACACCTATAATGACACAGGCAGCTACACCGTTTCGCTCGTAACAAGGGCGGGCAATGATTGGGACACTGCTTATCTGCAAATTCATGTTGGCGATACGTCCACTGCAATCGGTCAGCAATCCACAGTAGTGAAAGCGCAGTTCAGGTTGTATCCCAACCCTGCATCATCACAAATAGCTGTATCAGGCTACATTCCCGAAACGGAAGGAAATGTTTCCCTCGAATTTTATGACGTGCATGGGAAAATGGTGAAACGCTATGTTTTTGAAAGCGGGCTGCTCAACACGCATTTGAGAACAGATGCTTTTGCCGATGGCTTGTACGGGTATCGCGTCAGTGCCGGAGCGCAGCAGGTGACGGCAGGAAGGCTCATGATTATTCATTGATGGCTTCGATATATAACACAGACACAACCCATGAACAGCCAACGCATGAAGTCAGAGACTAAGATTTTCAATTCAGAAGTGAGATTTGATTTGTACAGGGCAGGTGCGCTTAATGCGCACCTGCTTTTTATTCATCCAGCTATATGCGTAAGAAATTTGGTTTAGGGTGCATTTTGCTTTTGTCCGCTGCAGCTGGGCTTACACAGACTTATTTCAACAAGACTTATGATTTCGGCAACGATATTGATAATTTTCTTCACCATAATATTATTGACAAAAATATTTTCGCAGTTGGCGAATCATTTGACCCTTACGGTTTTAACTTTTCTCTGTTTACCATGTTATCAAGTAACGGAGATACTATGTGGTCGAAAAAATTTCATTATACCAGCCCGGATTTTGGTGGAGTGGTTGCCTTTCATTCAATTGAACTGACCAACGGAACATTGGTAGCTAACGGAGCAATGTATGACTCCACAGAATTAGCCACTGATATTTTTCTCCATGCTTTTAATATGCAGGGAGATTCGCTATGGTTTCAAAATTTAGATGCAGGGTATAATGACCGCCCGTGTAAAATGTTGTTGGATAAAGATGGCGGCATTTTATTGCTGGGGTACTATTACCTCGGTGACAGCGACTCCTCGCGGATTGTAATTATTAAAAAAGGCGACCTGCTGCTAACCATTCGCCCGGATATCTACCAGTCAATCGTGGAACAGGCGGAAGCCGCTCTCAATCAGGCAAAGGCGGCACTGGCGAATGCGAAAGCAAGGCAGGCACAGATGAAGGCGCAGTTTGAAAATGCAACGCGCACTTACGAACGCAACATGAAGCTTTACGAACAAAATGTTCTATCGCAGGCTGATTTCGACAATGCCGTTGCTGCATTTAAAACAGCAGAAGGCGAAATGAATGCGGCTGATGAGAGCGTGAAGGCAGCAGAATACAGCGTGAAAAGCGCGGAAGCCGGATTGAAAGAAGCAAGGGACAACCTCACCAAGACAAAAATTTATGCCCCGATGGCCGGCATCCTCTCCAGGCTGAATGTGAAGAAAGGCGAGCGCGTGGTGGGCACCGTGCAGTTTACCGGCACCGAGATGCTCACGATTGCTGACCTCGGCAAGATGGAGGTGCGGGTTGACGTGAGCGAAAACGACATTACGCGGGTGAGCGTAGGCGACACGGCTGCTATTGAAGTGGACGCGTTTATTGACAAGGAATTCAGAGGCGTGGTGAAAAGCATTGCCAATTCAGCTAACACGGGCAATGCGCTCACCACCGAGCAGGTCACCAACTTCACCGTGAAAATCAGCATCCTGCCGGAGTCGTACCGGGAGTTGGTGACGCCTGAAAAGCCGTTTCCGTTCAAGCCGGGCATGTCCGCCACGGCAGAAATAAAAACCGATTTAAGAAAAGATGCCTTGTCAGTTCCGATTCAGTGCGTGACTATCCGGGAAGAGGAGGAGGAAAAAAAATCAAAGAAAGAGGAAACTGGAATTAAGGAAGAAATAGTCTTTGTTTACGAAAACGAAAAAGTGAAATCAACAAAAGTGAAAACCGGAATTCAGGACGACAAGTACATTGAAATCAAGGAAGGCTTGAATGAAAATCAGGAAGTCGTATCCGGTCCTTACCGCGCGATTTCCCGAACGCTGAAAGACGGAGCGGAAGTGAAGAAAGTGGAGAAGCTGAAGGGGGAGGAGTGAGATACTCTTTGTTGTTTTGCCGTAGTAAAACACAAACCACCTAAAAAAGCGCCTGCTTGTACACCTCAAAAATAGTTAAATGTGCTTGTCCTGAAAGGCTTTCATGGCAAAATAGCAATTGAAAAGTTACCCCAGTGAAAATGCCATTTTTTTGTCCTTGAAATTGTAAGGCATTGGCGCGCAATTGCTGCAAGCCCTGGAGTATTACTGTAAATCGTCAGCGCAATAATCCGAATATCCGAAATATATGCGATACGCAGCCGCAGAGAAACAGGAAATCATCCGCATGGTGGATGGTTCCGACATTGGTGAAGCTTACGAAAGCCTGCGATGCTGCCCGCAATCTCTACATGCACCACCCACTTCTCCCTAAAATAATCCTCTTCAAAAAAATCGCGAATGGCGAATTGGCGCACGCTGCAAGGTGCATGATGTGCTGCTTTCCGGAGAGACTCGATTTCCTCCGTAAGGTCCCCGCCCTTCAACACCAACAAGCCATTTTTAAGTGAGTTGAATTGCTCACCGGATATTTTTTCCCGCATCCGGATGAAAAGCGTCTCCAGTTCGCATACGGCTCTCGACACCACAAAATGGTATTTCCCGGCAACATCCTCAGCACGCGTCCATTCGGAAGTGGCGTTTTTCAATTGCAGGGAACCAATTACGTCTTCCACCACTTTGATTTTCTTTTTTACTGAATCCACAAGATGAAACTGTGAATCAGGAAACAGGATGGCAAGCGGAATTCCCGGAAAGCCGCCACCGGTGCCAACGTCAAGAACGTTTGTCCCGGGTTTGAACTGAATGACTTTTGCAATGCTCAATGAATGGAGCACATGATGGAGGTAAAGCTGCCCGATGTCTTTCCGGGAAATCACGTTGATTGTTGAATTCCAGCCCGTGTAAAGCGGAAACAGTTGCCGGAATTGATGCAGCTGGAAGGATGACAGACTGGGGAAATACTTGCTGATTAAATCAAATCCCGCTTTGCTGTTTACAGTGTTCAGTTAGGTGAAAATTAGGATGAGCAAAGCTAACCGTAATCGGTTAACAAATGACTTCTCATATCCTCCCAATGCTGTTTTCCAGCAGCTTGAACAGCAATTCTTTCGCGCGGAAAAGCTGTGCCTTCACGGTTCCCAGCGGGATAGCCAGCTCATCGGCAATTTCCTCGTAGGAATACTCTTCGTAATAGCGCAGCTTGATGAGATACCTGTATTTTTCATCCAGCTTCTCAATCATGCCGCGGACGGAAACTGCACGCTGATGCTTGATGAATTTCTCTTCTGGGTTCAGCACTTCGGCTTTGAAATCAATGTAAAGGTCATCGCCCTTGTCATTTTCAACAGGCTCATCCAGCGAAGTGGTCTGAAGCCTCTTTTTACGGATGAAATCAATGCAGTTGTTGGTGGCAATCTTGAACAGCCAGGTGCTGAAGGCGTATTTCGTATCGTAGCTGTCCAGCTTGTTGAATGCCTTGCCGAATGATTCAATCGTGATGTCTTCTGCATCAGAGGGGTCGTGCACCATCTTCAGCACCATGAAATAGATGCTGTCCTTGTAGCGCGACATCAGTTTTTTGAATGCCCGCTGGTCTTTCTTTTTCACAGCAAGCTTCACCAGTTGCAAATCTTCCTTCGCCCTTTCGGACGTCATGCGTGTTTTCACTACCATGTCTTGATTTTTAAAAATGAAAGACCGCCCAATGTTAGGAAAAACAGCGAGATGCACAGGTCAAAGACCGGTGTGAATATCCAAAGATTATGGACATTCAGCCTGCGCATCGCCTTTCCGAACAGGAAAGTCTGTAAAATATTTTTTGTGATGAAAATTGAAGCTACCGGCAGCAGCATGAATCCGCTAATCAGCAACGGAATCAGCGTTAAGTTGAAAATGACTTGTGATGAATACAAAGCGCCTAACACGAACTTGTGCTTTGCCTGATAATGGAAACCGGCTTCGTAATGTCTTCTCTTCTGATGAATGAATTCGCTGAACGATATTGGGGGAAGCGTAATGACGTGTGCTTTGGGGTGAATCATCACAGTAGTGTTTCGGCTGGTAGCGATTCGGTTCACCGTCAAATCATCATCCCCCGATAACAAACCCCTATGGTGTTCGAGCGCTCCGATGTTCGTTCTTACGGGGGTGCGGTACAAAAGGTTTCTGCCCACACCCATGTAGGGCATTCCTGCCAGCGCGAACGACAGGTAATTCAATGCAGTCTGGAAATTTTCATAGCGGATGAATCGGTTCAGAATCCCGTTTTGTTCAGCGCAAGGCGAGTAACCCAATACAATTTCCGTCTGAGCCGACAGCGCGCTGAACATCAACTTGAGCCATTCCCTTGAGGCGGGTTGGCAATCGGCATCGGTAAGAAGCAGGACTTCATGTCGGGCAGCTTCAAGTCCTTTTTTCAGCGCATTCCTTTTTCCGGGCAGGCTGCCATCCGTATTCACGATGACTCTTAGATTTGGATTTTGCTTTGAAAATTCTTCCAGCCATTCCTGTGAGCCGTCAGTGGAACGGTCATTCACCACAATCACTTCAAAATGCGGATAATCCTGCCGGAAAATTGATGGTAAAAATTTCTGAAGATTGTGCAGTTGGTTACGGGCGCAGATGATTACCGAAACCGGAAGATTCGATGATTCGGAAATTCGCTGATCCGGTGATAGAAATGCAAGCCGTGAAAAAATAACTATGTAAAAGAAAATGAGTAACAGAAACGATGCGCTAAACAGGAAAAATAAGAATATCAAGGAGGTGCAACTATCTTTGTTGCGTTCAAAACTAACCTTAGAAATTGGCACAAGCGGATGCCTGCGCCAAGTTTATGACTATCCGTGAAATTCATCATCACGTCCAAAGACACTGCTACCCAAGCCCGGAGCGGAATCATCGAAACGGCTTACGGCAGTTTCACCACGCCTATGTTCATGCCGGTAGGCACAGCGGGCAGCGTGAAAGCCGTGCATCTTGCCGAACTGGAAACGGAGATTCACAGCGAAATCATTCTCTCCAACACCTATCATCTTTATTTACGTCCGGGATTGAATATTATACGGCAGGCGGGCGGGCTGCACCGATTTATCGGATGGAATAAACCCATCCTTACTGACAGCGGTGGGTATCAGGTGTATTCGCTTGCCTCTAAAAGAAAAATCACCGAAGAGGGCGTCAGGTTTCAATCGCATATTGACGGCTCATCTCATTTTTTTTCTCCGGAATACGCCATTGACATCCAGCGAACGATTGGGGCTGATATCATCATGGCGTTTGATGAATGCACGCCTTATCCCTGCGATTACGAGTACGCCAAAGATTCCATGGAGCTCACCCACCGCTGGCTGAAGCGATGCGCGGAGCGATTTAAGAATACAATGGGAATATATGGCTACGAACAGACACTTTTCCCGATTGTCCAGGGAAGCGTGTATGGCGATTTGAGAAAAATTTCTGCCGAGACTATTGCCGAATATCACTGTGAAGGCAATGCCATCGGAGGTTTATCCGTTGGGGAGCCCGTTGAATCCATGTATGAAATGACACAAACCGTCTGTGCTATTTTGCCCGAAAGCAAACCGCGCTATCTGATGGGTGTCGGCACACCGGAAAATTTGCTGGAAACGATTGCCCTGGGCATTGACCTTTTCGACTGCGTGATTCCCACGCGCAACGGCAGAAACGGAATGCTGTTCACCAAGCAAGGCATCATCAGCATCCGCAACAAAAAATGGGAGAGCGATTTCAGCCCGATTGACGCGGACAGCCCGGCTTCGGTGAGCCGCAATCATTCCAAAGCGTACCTTCGCCATTTGTTCGTCTCCGGAGAGATTCTCGGGTTGCAAATAGCGAGCATCAACAACCTCAGCCTGTATATCTGGCTGATGAAAGAAGCGCAGCGGCAGATTCAATCCGGAACGTTTGAAGTCTGGAAAAACAAGATGAGCAAGCAATTGATGCAACGATTGTAAGGCAATACGTTTATAGTTTACGGTTTAGCGTTCGGACAATATAAACCGTAAAACGTGAACCATAAACCGTAGCATGATTCTTACTACTCTCGACCGTTATATCATCCGAAAATTCCTGGGAACATTTCTCCTCGCCATCGTTTTATTTTCATTTATTTCGGTGGCAATTGACCTGACAGAAAAAATAGATGAGCTGATTGAAAAATCTGTCCCCCTGCGTGAGACAATTTTCGGATATTACCTCAACTTCCTTCCTTACATTGACGCCCTGCTCGCCCCGCTTTTCATTTTCATAAGCGTGATATTCTTCACCTCACGGATGGCTTATAAATCGGAGATTATCGCCCTGCTTGCCAGCGGAGTGAATTTCTACAGACTGCTGGTTCCCTATTTTATTTCAGCGGCTCTGCTGGCAGGATTGCTGCTGTACGCAAATCATTTTGGGGTGCCCAATACCAATAAAAAACGCCTCGCCTTTGAGTACACCTATATTGACAACCCTTACAAAAACCTTGACCGGAACATCTACATGCAGATTGCGAAAGACAAGTACATCTACATGGAAAATTTTCATCCCCGCGAAGGAGTGGGCTATAAATTTTCCTATGAGATAATACGCAACGGACAACTGCAATATAAGCTGCGCGCTGAAAAAATCGAATGGAGAAAAGACGGGGAGAAGTGGCGCCTGAAAAATTATTACATCCGCATCTACCGCGAATCCGGAGAAACCCTGAAAAAAGGCGCGACTCTCGACACCGTATTCGGATTCAAACCGGATGACATCTTTCATCGTGTAAGCGTCAAGGAGGAGATGACGACACCCGTGCTCAGGCAACACATCGCAGCCCTGCGGATGCAGGGGGTGGAGAAAATCGAATTTTATCTCATCGAGCTTTACCGCAGGACGGCTGACGCCTTCACTGTTTTTATTCTGATGCTGATTGGCGTGGCGGTGGCTTCCCGAAAAGTGCGGGGCGGCTCCGGACTCCATCTCGCCTTCGGTGTGGCGCTCAGCGCCTCGTTTATCATCTTCACGCGGTTCTCCACCACGTTTGCCACCAACGGAAATCTGTCTCCCTTCCTGAGTGTATGGATTCCGAACGCGATTTATGGCGCGCTGGCGGTTTGGCTGATTGCGAAAGCGCCTAAGTGAGCGGTTTCACTTTCTCCCCGGAAAGAATTGCATAACCCTTTACGACCAGCGCGGACACTCTTGAAAAAATTTTTCCAATCGTCCGTTCCCTTTCCGGCTGTGAAAATTCCTCCAGCGTTTGGATGTCATGCGCAAGTAAAGAAAACTCTTCATCATTCAACACCGGCTTCAATTCATCGAGCAGCCTCTCCTGCACGTCTTTTCTCAGCAGCACTTTTAATCCGTCAAGCATCTGCCGGTGTGGCGTACCTTCCCAAATTTGCAGAATCATCGCTTCACGCAATAATCTCTCTATTCCAAATTCTTCAAGGATGCCGATGCCGCCATGCACTTCCATGCTCCACTTGGCTGTTTGCACCGCCAGTTCAGCCGTGTAAAATTTGCCGATGTGCGCGATGAGGCGGAAGAAATGATATTCCTCCGTATAAGGCGGCTTCAACTGCCACACCTTGTTCAGCAATCCGGCAGCATAAAACGCAAACCGGAAGGCTTCATCGAGCTGCGCTGATTTTTCTTCAAATTCACGGTGAAGCAGCGGCTGTTCCAGCACCGGCTTCCCGAATGCCACCCGATGCTCCGCAAATGAATACGCTTCCGCAAAGGCACGGTGCGCGAGCGCAACGCTGCCCATCGTGTTCGCGATGCGCGAGATGTTCAGCACTTCCATGATAAGGTAGATGCCCGGAATTTTTTCATCCAGCAGGTAAGCCTCACTGTTTTTAAGCTCCAGCTCGCCCGTGGGTACGGAGCGCGTTCCGATTTTGTCCTTAATCCGCCTGGCGAAATAATTCAGTTTGCCCTTCGATGAAATTTTCGGCATCACAAACATCTGCAAGCCGTCAAAGCCCTTTTTACTTCCATCGAGCATTGCCGACACCACGGACACCTCCGCTCCCATGTTGCTGCAGAAGTATTTTTCACCGTTGAGGAGCCACAGATCATTTTGTTTTTTCGTGGCAACCGTGTCAGTGTTATTCGCAAGGTCGGAGCCCCCCTTGATTTCGGTAAACCACGTTGCTCCCTGCCAGGCATTGGTTTTGGCAAGCATCGGCTCCAAAAATTTTTTCTTCAGTGCCGTGTTGCCATACTTGAAGATAGGCGCGGCAGTTGACAGCGAAACCGTGTAGGGACAAAACAATCCGGTGCCGTAATACGAGCAGATGTAGCCAAGATGAAAAAACGGGAGCAGTGATTTTTCCTCAAACACGCGCCAGATGATTCCCGAATCGTACCCCTTGTGCAGCATCTTCCAGTATTCCGATGGGTAGCCGATTTCATCAATGCGCTCGCCTTTGGTGTTGTAAAGCTTGAGCCAGGGTGTGCGGCTTCTGTCCACCGTATCGGAAATGGCGCTGCCTTCCTCCTGCCACCACCGGTCATATTGTTTCAGATAATCTCGCGCTGCCGCGCTGAAATGCAGATTTTCATTCAGAACATCAGAGGGTTTAAGGCGGTAAAGGGTGTTCATAAAGTTGGATTTGTCAAAAATTCTGTCCTCAAATTTAACGGATGGATTGCAGTTCAGAATTTTCTTATGCGCTTGGCTTTTGTGAAACAATTTTTTTTTTGCAAAAGATTATTTAACCTGCACCCGTATCCCCTCCGAATGTGATCTGAACTCGGGCGCATAC
>DATLYB010000036.1:0-10858 GCA_035575215.1 Chitinophagales bacterium | reverse complement strand
GCCTGAATTTTTTCCACCCCACGGGGGGAATGGCGATGAATTTTTTTCTTCCGAGCCAGAAGGTGAAGGTGGCAGCCAGCATCAGCAAGCCCGGCACCCCAAAGGCGATGGACGGTCCATAGAGCTGCATCAGCCAGGGGGTGAGCAGCGTGGAAATGGTGGCGCCCACGTTGATGGAGATATAAAAATAGCCGAACACACGCTCAAGGAGGTCGCTGTTGGTGCGGTTAAATTGGTCGCCTACGTGGGCGGAGACGCATGACTTGATGCCGCCCGCCCCGATGGCAATGAGCGCCAGCCCAAGCGCAAGCGTCTCTTGGCTTTCATATACCGCCAGCACTCCGTGCCCCAGGCAGTAGAAGAAGGAGAGACGCATGATGGTTCGGTACTTGCCCCAGAAAATGTCGGAAATCAGCCCGCCAATGAGCGGCAGGAAGTAGGCTGCCATCACAAAAGTGTGTACCCAGATGGTGCCCTTGTTTTCGCTCATCAGCAGGTAATCAGTCATGAAGATGATGAGAATCGTCTTCATGCCGTAAAAGCTGAAGCGCTCGGCAGCCTCGTTGCCGATGATGTAGGGGATGCCGCGGGGCATGCGCGATTGGGCGCCTGCCTGTGCTTCAGCCGTGATGGTCGTGACGGGTTGCATGATGTTGATTGAGGCGCAAAGATAGCGGAGGGTTTGAGCGGATGAGTGAATGATTCAATAATTCAATGATTCAATGATTCAATGAGACACTCCCCCACCCCCCTCCTCATCCCTCAACATTCTTTACCAACCCATGTTCGGTGACGTAGCGGCTTATTGCGGTGAGGGATTTCAGCCGGAGCTTTTCAAAAATCCGCATTTTATAAGTGCTCACGGTTTTGACGCTGAGCGACAGGGCACCGGCAATCTCACTCAGTTTTTTGCCTTCGGCTAACAGAAGCAGCACTTCCATTTCACGATCAGAGAGAGCAGCGTGCAGCGGCTGATTATTATTTTTTAACGCCACCTCGTTGAATAATATCTCCACCATGTGAGGGCTTACATACTTTTTCCCTTCCGCCACCGCTCTGACAGCCTCCGTGAGCTGTTGAGGCGGGCTGTCTTTGTGCAGGTAGCCTTGCGCACCGGCTTTAATTACGCGCAGGGCGAATTGGTCTTCAGGATACATGCTCAGCACCAGTACCTTTATTTCAGGCTGCAGCAGCCGCAGTTGTTTGAGCACCTCCAGCCCGCTGCGCCCGGGTAAAGCCAAATCCAGAAGCACCACATCGGGCTGGGTGTTCCGCAGTTCTTTGAGCAGCTCTTCCCCGGAGGCAACATCAGCCAGCACCAGGAAGCCGGGCTGCTCCTGTAAAAGCTGCCGCAGCCCTTTGCGCACAATCTCATGGTCGTCACACAGCACAATCGAAATCATGGCGGCTGCACTATTTTTTTCATGGGAAAAATAACCTTCTTCAGCGTGCCTTTTCCGGGTTTGCCGGTAATCTTGAGTTCCCCGTTCCACAGGCGGATGCGTTCCTTTATGCCGAAGATGCCGATTTTGCCGGGCTGCTCAAGGTCAGCCGGCTTGATGCCGATGCCATCATCGCGGATGGTGATGACCAGCTTTTGCTCTCCGGCATATAAATCAATGAATGCATGCCGGGCTTTGGAATGCCGCTGGATGTTGGTGAGCGATTCCTGAATGATGCGGAACAGGGTGATGGAAAAATCGCGGTTGAACTTTTCTTTATCGAGGTTGTGCTGCAGGGAGATTTGTACGTTTCCGCTTTCGTTCACATTTGCCACCTGCCACTCGATGGCAGGAATAAGCCCGAGGTTGTCCAGCACGATGGGGCGCAACTGATGCGCCAGCCTGCGGGCTGAAGTGATGGTTTGGGAGGAAAGCTCCAGCAGCGATTTGATTTTTTGCTGCACCATGATGATGTCCCGATGCTCTTCCGGGCGGGCAAAATACTGCTGGAGCCAAAACATGCCTAATTTGATGGCGGTGAGTTCCTGCCCCAGCTGGTCGTGAATCTCAAGGGTGATATTTTTTTTCTCCTCCTCGCGGATGGTTTCAAGGCGCTGGCAAAGGGCTTTCAGCTTTTCGTTTGTTTTCACCAGTTCCTGCTCGGCATTCTTCCGCTCGGTGATATCAAGAGCCATCACAATCAGGTCTTCCTTTTTGTTATTTGAAGCGACTGGCGCGACTTTCACATTAAACCACATGATTTCCCCCAGCGGATTTCTCATCGAAAATTCCAGGGAGCCTGATTTGCCGTTACGCGCCTGCTTCAGAAGGTTTTTTAAATCCTGCTTGTTCATTTCTGCCGTTTCCAGCAGTTTAAACACGGATTTGCCCAATACCTGCTTCGGTTTCAGAATACGCAGATGGTTGATAAAGGTGATACGGTCATTTTTATCAATGGTGGCGATATATTGCGGGGCGCTGGTCACCAGGGAGCGCCATTTTACTTCCGAGGCGCGCATAGATAACTCGGCTTGTTTTTGCCGGGTGATATCCCTGACAAGAATCAGCACTTCATCTTTGGCGCTGGGGGATATGCGGGCTTCATAAAACCTCTCTTGTTTGGTTTTCGCATTACCGAGGCTGTATTCGAATGACTGTGTTTCTTTAGTACGCAGTGCCGTGCGAATCAGCCGTATGGCGGGCTTGGTGATTTGAGGCGGCATGACATCCGCTATTTTTTTCCCAAGAAAAAAACCGGGAGGGAACAACGGCTTGAATTCAGCTGCCGGCTTGAAATCGAGATACTTTCCGTCTTTTGCCACCCTGAAAAGCATGTCGGGAATGGCATCGAGCAGGGCGCGGTGGCGCTGTTCACTCTGAGCGAGCGCCAGCTCGGCATTCACCCGTCCGGTGATGTCGGTGATGGAGCCGGCATAGCCGAGAAAGTTTCCCTGCCCGTCATAATCGGGTACTGCATCGCCTAAAACCCATTTTGTTTTTCCATCGCGCCTGAGAAAGCGAAATTCGGCAAGCGAGCGTTTCTTTTTCCTGAAAGCGGCTTTCCATCCTTTCAGCGCCCAGGCGCGGTCATCGGGATGAATGGCTTTTGTCCATCCTGTGCCAAAGGCTTCTGCGGGTGTGATGCCTGTTATCTCGCACCATTTTTCATTGACGTAGATGGTATTTCCGCTCTTGTCCGTTCTGAATATACCAACAGGGGAAACGGAAGCAAGATGCTTGTATTCCATTTCCTGCGCGCGCAGCTTCTCCTGCAGTTTCTTTTTTTCGGAAATATCAATTACCGTTCCCCTGACCAGCTTTTTGTGAAAGGGCGGAATACGGGTGAGGCGCACCTCGCAGGGAAACGTTTTTCCTTTTGAGTTTTGCAGGTATCCCTCGGCAAATGCCACCTGCCTTTTAAGAAGACGCTGGCGGATTTGTTCCCCTATTTTCATGGAGTTGTTGCCGTCAGGCTGAAATTCGGGAACCAAATCCAGCACGTTCATCTGCAGCAGCCGCTTGCGCGTATAGCCGAAAAGCTTCAGCGCGCTGTCAGTGAAATCAAGGATGGCGCCCGTTTCTGCATTGATGATGAATATGGTTTCGGGAGCATTTTCAACCAGATGCCTGTAGCGTTCTTCGCTTTCCTGCAGCGCCTGCTCCATTGCTGCCCTTTCGGAAATGTCAGTCACCGAGCCGATGTAGCCAATGACATTTCCGGCTTCGTCTTTTTCAGGAATAGCCTGGCAATACACTTTGGTTATTTTTCCGTCCGGGGTGCGCAGACGGTATTCTTTAAGGGAAGGCTCCTTTTTTGCGGCAGCTTTTTGCCAATTGCTAAAGACGCTGACCAGGTCATCGGGATGAATGCCTTTCGCCCATCCTTCGCCCATTGACTCCTGATAGCTTAACCCTGACATCTGACACCACTTTTCATTTACGTAAGTGCAATTTCCCGCTGCATCCGTTTTAAAAATGCCGACAGGAGAAACAGCGGTGAGGTTTCTGTAGCGTTCTTCGCTTTCCTGCAGCGCATTGCTCATGTTGACACGTTCGGTGACATCGTGATAGTTCACGTAAATGCTGTTTATCAGCGGATTATCGAGCATGTTCACCATCCTGACATCCAAAAATTTCCAACTGCCGTTATGATGCTTGAACCGGGCGGTGAACAAGAGGGATTTGCCGGGAGCGGCTGCAAACTGCTCCACCTGCTTTTTGCAGTTGTCTGCATCATCGGGATGCATGATGTCAAAGAAATTCTTTCCAATCCGCGAGGCAGGCTCATAGCCGAGGATGCGCCTGACCGATGACATGCAGTATTTCACATTGCAGGATGCGTCCAGCAGTCCGATGCCTGCTGAACTGTTTTCCAGCAGCATCTTATAAAATGATTTGACATCGGTGACGGGCACCGCTACATCGCCATTAGCAATAGACTGGCTCATAAAATCTTCGAAAGGGTGGGGTAGAAGTGCTCCAAAAAGTAGAAGTGCTCCAAAAAATGGTGTCGGGTTTAAACCGGAAAATTAACGCAGCAAAAGTTACCGAATTTGCTCTTTCCGGGGAAGGTTTTTCTCCACCATCTCCAATTTCTTTTTAAAAAATGCGAGCTGCTCCTTCGACAGCTCCACATTCCTGAGTACGTCTTGCAGCAGCGCGGCAGCCTTGTCAGATTTGGCGAAGAAGCCCATATTGTTTTCGGTTTTAGCAATCTCGTCTTCCATACTGCGGATTTTGCCGCGAAGGAATCGTCTTTCATCTTCGAGCAGTCTGATGGCATCATTGGAATTTTTCATTTGCTCTATCTTGCTGGCATACTTGAGCATCTCCTTGTCTTTTTCATTCAAGCCCATACGGTCATAACACGCATCGAGTGCCCTCCTGTAGCGTTTGTACAAGTCTTCGCGCAGATTTGCAGGAATTTCGCCCGCCTCATCCCATTCTTTGCCGATAGCTTGCAGCACCGGCAGTGCATCTGCTGAGCTGACCGAGGGGGCGAGTTCTTCCAGCCTGGCAATAATCTCATTGCGTCTGCCAAGATTATTTTTCCTGGCTTCATCGAGCGCTTCGAAATGCTTTTTGCGGGCTTCGAAGAAAGTATTGCATGCCGCGCGGAAGCGCTGCCACAATTCATTTTCCGCCTTTTGCAGTCCGGCAGGTCCTGTATTCTCCCACTGCCTTTGCAAGCCGATGAGAAACTTTGCCGTCTTGTCCCAGTCGGTGCTGTTTTGAACGGCTTCCGCCTGCTCGCAGAGTTGGGTTTTAGCCAGCTTGTTTGCTTCGTAATCTTTCTTAAGAGTTTCGTAGAAGGCGCGCTTGCGGTCAAAAAATTCGTTGCAGGCTTTGCGGAACCGCTCCCACACCGCTTCAGCATGTTCCTGCGGCACACGTCCGATTTTTTTCCACTCATCCTGCAGGCTCCGGAGCTCTTTTGTTTTTTTATCCCACCCGCGGTGGTGCTGCAGTTCCTCCAGCGCTATCGCTTCTGCTTTTTCACACAATGCATTTTTTGCCTTCAGGTTCTCCTCATACCTTCGCTTCAGCGCTTCATAATGCTCGCGTATTTTTGAATACACCTTCTCGCTGGTTTCGTTAAAGCGCCTGATGATTTCATCTTTTTGTGTGCCCGGCACGGGACCGATGTCATACCAATCGTTTCGGTATTGCCGGATAAGCGCTTCCATTTTGCGGATGTTTTTCTCGGCAAGCAGGTCTTCCATCTTTTTCAGGAGTTCGTTTTTTGCCTGCAGGTGCTTCTGCAGGTCGAGTTCTTTTAATCCCTGCGTGATTTGGATGATGTGATAAAAGCGCTCGCGCTGGTAGCGATAGTCGCTCTCTAATTTTTCTTCCTCTTTTTTGGGAACATCCCCGATGCCGTTCCAGCGGTCGCGCAGCTGGCGGAAGTGCTGGAAGGCTTTGCCCACGCTGTCGCCTTTTTCAATCAGGGCTTTCAAATCATCAATCACCTGCCGCTTGGCGGAAAGGTTGTCCCGTTCTCTGGCTCTTTTTTCCTCAATGAATTTTTCTTTCCGGTCTTTGAAGATGTTGTACAGCTCGGTGAATTTGCTGTCGGTCTTGTCTTTCTGAAAAACAAAATCTGTGGGATACCCGCCTTCATCCAAAAACTTTTGTTTTTCAGCTTCCCTGCGCTCTTCGCTGCGTTCGTGATAGGCGGCCTGCAGCTCGTCAATCAGCGGGATGAGTTCATGGATTTCTTTTGCTTTCAGCAGTTCGTCAAATTTCGCGACAATATCTTCCCGGCTCAGACCGGTTAATTCAGAAGCATCTACGCGTTTTTCCATGTATGCAGAAGCAGAATTTCGGATGGGTAAAAATAAGGGATTGCCCGAATTTGCTCAAAACAACCGGGGACAATGCCTCACTGTGTTAACAGGTCGCGCCTTGTCAATCACATGCACGATGGAGATTTCAAACGCGCCCACCGTATAGCTGCCCGGCACCAGCTTGGAGAGATTGACATCATAGCTGAACAACATCCGTGTGCGCTGCAACTGAGCCCCCGCCAGCGGGTAGAGCGCATCGCGGTTGCGCATCCATAGCCCGAAATAGATGGTAAGCTTTCGCGAGTAGGACAGCTTCTTATCGAGCGTGATGTTGGTGCCCATCGTCAGTTCCTGCGCCTTGCGCTGATACATGAACGAAGCTCCCGGCTGCAAGCCCCAGTCTTTGCGGATGCGGATATCGGAATAAACGTGGGCAACCGGTCTGCGGTGCACCTGATTTTCCGCATTGAAATAGGATTCAACAGGAGCGAAGATGTGAATCAGCGAAATTCCTCCTTCCATACTGAACTTTTTGAGCACATTGTAGTGGAGCGATGCCCCGGCATGAAGGTCGAAATAATGAAGCGAATTGGACGCATAATTTTCGCCCGGGTCAATGCTGCTGTCAAAGCCCACATCGTTCCACTGCGAATCGAAGAGCAGTTTGGAGAAATCAATCTTTTTGTGGACGAACAATCCGGCTGCGCCAAGGTTTAAATAGAAATTCTTCCACTTGGTGAGCTTGATATGATAAGCAACAGAAAGGGATGCTTTATTAACCATCAGCCTGCCATCGCCCGCATAATCATTGACGGCATGCAGCCCTGCGCTCAGCCAGTTGCCGTCCAGCTTGCTGCGCATGATATTAATATCGGTAAAAACGGATGCCGTATTGAAGGGCACGCTGACGCTGCCCCATTGGCTGCGATAGTTTCCCCCGAAACGCATCAGCCCGTCAAAACTGCCGGTGAGCGAAGGATTGAGCGTGAGGGGGGAGGCGTAGAATTGGGAGAAGTGGATGTCCTGCGCGTAGATTTCAGACGGTAGAAAGAAGATGCTGGACATCAGAAAAATCATCCCGCTGCAAACACGCAAGACAACCACGCTCCGCCTTCGCAAACGCCTCCATCCTTCGCCCAGCAGAAACATGTGTGATTTGTTGATTTTCATTTCCAGAATCTAAAATCTAAAGTCTAAAATCTAAAGTCTAAAGTCTAATATCTTTCATCTTAACAGCGTCACATTCCCTTTCCTGAAAATTTCCTGTCCGTTTTTCAAAGTGGCATTCAGCAGCCAGTCATACACTTCCATCTCCTGTGGCTTGCCCTTGTAGGTGCCGTCCCAGCCAAGATACGGGTCATTGCTGTGAAACACTAATTCGCCCCAGCGATTGAAGATTTTCAAGTCAATTTTCACGATATCTTTTCCGCGCACGATGAAAACATCATTGTTGTCATCGCCATTGGGGCTGAAGGCAGTGGGCAAATCCACGATGGGAATGTAAATCACCGGGATGTCTTTGCAGGCGGTGGAAGGGCAATCGTATCCATTGTCGGCTGTGAGGCAAATCTGATATTCTCCTTTTTCGGAGTAAGCATGCTGCGGATGGACTTCACGGGAATAATTTCCATCGCCAAAATCCCATTGATACAGCGTGGTGTCAGCGCCTCGCGACAGGTTGATGAACTGAATCGTTTCATCCGTTTTGGGATTTTCAGGCGTGAAATCAAAATCAGCAGCCGCATAGCCGTAAGGCGCGGGAATGATGACGGCAGCAGAAGCGGTGTCATCTGAAGCGCAATTATTGATTCCTTCCGCAATCAATTGGACATTGAGCGTGTCAGCCTTATAATAAATGAAGGTGCTGTTGGGAAGGGCGTCATGGCTGATAACGCTGTTATTCACTCTCCAGATAAACCCGCCTGCGCCCGCACTCAGATTTGTAAAGGAAAGCTCCGCTGCATCACAGCTGGTGCTGAGAACATAAGTGAAATCAGCAGCCGGGTTGCGGATGACGGGAGTGAAAACAAGCGGCTTGACAATCGTATCGCTGACGGAACATTTCCTGCTGTCGTTTACTTGCAGCATCACATCAAAAGTTCCGCTTGTGAAGGTGACGGTTGCGTTCGTATCCGCAGAAGAAATGCCGTTACCGAAATCCCAGAAATACGAAGTGCCGCCCGTGCTTTGGTTGGAGAACTGCACCACGAAGGTATCGCAGTCATTATGGTAAAGGACCTGGTAGTCAAAATTTGCCTCTGAGGTATAAGAGAGGGGAGTGAAGGTAAACGGCTGCATTACCGTATCAGGCACGGTGCAGCCTTCCGTTGAAGTGGTAATCAGCGTGACATCATAGGTTCCGGGTGTTGTATATATCGCAGTGGCGCTGCTGCCGGTTCCCGACATCCCGTTCCCGAAGTCCCAAAAGAAAGTTGCGCTGCCGGAGCTGGTTCCTGCAAACTGCACCTGCAGCGAATCGCAGCCGGGCGTGTAGGAGTAGCTGAAGTCAGAGAAAAGCGTATCGTACTGCAGCGCAAAGCTGAGCGTGTCATACAACGTGTCGTTTCTTCCGCAGATGCCTTCGTAATGTGCGGCAAGCATCACCACAAACGGTCCTCCGGAACTGAACACGTGAATGAGACTTGTATCATTGGAATACACATTATCTCCGAAATCCCAATAGTAGCTTACCGCCCCCGTGGAGGTGTTGGTAAACTCGACCATGAACGTATCACAGCTGTTTGACCACGTGATTTCATATTCAAAACCCGCTGTGGTGGTGTTAGGGATGAGGTCGAGGACGAGGTTCGCCAAATCCTGCTGCAGCGTGGCAGGAGTGGAAACCGAATAGTCGCCTTTCAGGAAATTCGGCTCCGGCACGGGATATTTATCCGGGTCGGAAATTGCCTGCACATTCGGTTCGGGCAGATTCGGATTGGGAATGCCAACAACGAAGATGTGTGAGCCGTGCGTTTTTACAATGTTGGCGGCACCGATGGCGTCCAGCAGGGCTTGGGTGGTTATTGCGGCACTCAGTCCGGTAATCAGCGTTCCGCTTGAGTCAAAGTATGCAGTGGGCATTCCGTCAGTGAAAAAAATCACAAGGTCAGCCGTGTCTTCCGTTGCGTTGATATTCGCAACGATGTTCAGTGCATCTTCCCAATTAGTCCAGCAGCCGCTGCAATCTTCCGGGTCGAACTGACTTGCGTCAGGAGTGGTATTATTATCCTGGTTCGCGTAATTGCCGAAGGCAGCAACATAGTTGTTGTCAATGGTTTGATAAGCGATGGAACCTCCGATTACAGCTCTCCTTGCGGTAGAGTTGAATTCCACCACCGCCACGCGCGAGCCGGTGCCGTTAAGCGAGCTGATAAGACTGCTGGAGCCGCTTCTGATTTGCGGGCTGATATAGGTGGTGCCGGTTTGCTGACCGACAATCGAACCGGATTCATCCAAAACGAAGATGATGTCATAGGGGCAGCTCTGAATCAAATCAGGATTGGGAAGCGGGGTTTGAGCGGTAAGACTTGAAACGTGTAGGAAGCAAATGAGGAAAGCCCATCTCCCGCAGCTCATAGTCCACAGTTTCGAGTTACGGGGTTGCAGATTATATTTTATCTCACGTTTCATTTCCAACATCTATCTAAGCAATGTCACATTGCCTTTTTTAAAAACATCCTGTCCGTTCTTCAGCGTGGCATTCAGCAGCCAGTCATACACTTCCATCTCCTGGGGCTTGCCTTTGTAGGTGCCGTCCCACCCTATGGCGGGGTCATGGCTTTCAAAAACGAGTTCGCCCCAGCGATTGAAAATTCGTAACCGCATTTTGACAATGTCTTCTCCGCGAACAATAAAAATGTCATTATGGTCATCTCCATTGGGGGTGAAGGCGGTGGGCAGGTCAACGAGGGCAGTGTAAATCACCGGAATGTCCTTACAGGCAACATCAGGACAACTGTATTCATTTTCCACAGACAGGCAAATGGTGTATTCACCCTTCTGCGAGTAAGCATGACGCGGATGGATTTCGGAAGAATAAGAGCCATCTCCGAAATCCCACGAGTTGACCGCTGCACGCTGGGAAAGGTTGTTGAACTGAATCATCTCATCCGCTTCAGGATTAACGGGCGTGAAATCAAAATCGGCAACGGGATAACCGTATGGCGCAGGAATGACAATGGATTTTACAGCCGTATCATCGGCAGAGCAGTTCGTTGCGCCAAGCGCGGCAAGCTCCACAGCGATGGTATCCGCCCGGTAATAAACCAGCGCGCTGTTCGGAGCGGCATCATTACTGAAGACACGGTTGTTCAGCCTCCAGATGAATCTATTTGTGCCCGAACTCAAATTGGTAAGAGTAACTTCGGTGACATCGCAGTTTGTTGAAACATCATAGCCGAAGTCAGCGAGGGGATTGGTGACAACGGGAGTGAAAATCAGCGGCTCATAAGTTGTGTCATTGGTTGAGCACGGGCGGGTGTCGTTCACCTGGAGGAACACGTTGTAATTTCCTGCCGCGTAGGTGACGGTTTCCTCCCACGCAGAGGAAGTAATTCCGTTGCCGAAATCCCAGAAGTATGACGTGCCGCCCGTGCTCTGGTTGATGAAATCCACTATAAACGTGTCGCA
>DATLYB010000035.1:0-4897 GCA_035575215.1 Chitinophagales bacterium | reverse complement strand
AGGATATAATTGACGCCCGCCAGCATCGCTTCGTCCAGATGGCTTTCGAGGTAGCGGCTGTATTCTCCGCATTTGTCAACCGTGATTCCCCTGTCGCCATCCAGATAAACCGTGATTTTTCTTCCCTGCACCTTCACATCTACCAGGAAAAACTCCGGCTCCCTCATAAACCTGTCATCCAGCCATCGGGCAATCTTCAATTTGACAGCTTCGGTATCAATCACTGTAAAGAAAAAGGGGACTTTTTGTCCCCTCACATATCCGATGCAAATATACGAATGTTTTTCGGGTTAATTATCCCGCTTGAATTTTTAAAGCCGGGTATTTTATAGAAACCGCCTGCCGCTAAAAATTGTTAAATCAACCTGAAATGGGGAACAGAAGGAATAATTATTCGTTCAATGCGGTGCCGTTTTTCCCGTTAAATATTGTTAACGAAATTTTATTTCATCCCTCCCAAATTAACTTTGGAACTCTATGAATAAAAAGCTGGTAGCTGCGCTGATAGTTGCGATGATTTTGATTTTGACGGGATTGGTTTTCATCCAGATTTACTGGATTAAAAACGCCATCGCGCTACGGGAGCAGCAGTTTGACCAGAATGTGAGCAATGCGCTGAATAAAGTGGCGCAAAAAATTGAACGGCACGATGCCGCCAGTTTCATTTTCGATGAGTTCTTTACCGATAACCAATACGACCAGAGCTTTGACCGTAAAATACGGCTGATGCATAACCGGCTTCACCGTTCTTTTGAAAATGAATTCCATCCTTTGCTGAGGCAAATCGAACAATACACCAGTTTCCCGCTGGCAGATAAAGAGCCTCATAACCCTTCATTAAATGTCAACCTGGATACAAGCATTATTATCATTGACACATCTAATAAAAAAGGCACCTGCACAGGCACTATTACGGTACAGGTAGCTGATTCGTCATGTCAGATTCAGATATCGGCAAGCAACCGGGAGCAACTGATGAAATCAGTAAGGGACCAGATGCAGCGGCTGAATCAGAGAAAAAATCTGGTGAATGACATCTTCTTCCAGTTCTTCAGCAACGAACGTCCCACCCATGAACGGATTCCGAGAGCTGAAATGGAAGATATCCTGAAAGAGTCTTTGGAAAGCGAAGGCATCACCGCTCCGTTTGAGTTTCTTGTAACCACGCAGTTCGGAAATGCCATCGTATCCAGTAAAAATTTCAGCGCAAAGCTTATCCCCGCATCTCACAAAGTGACGCTGTTTCCCAATGACCTGTTCTCCGAACACAACTATCTGCTGGTGCAATTTCCAACAAGGCATGACTACATCCGGAAAAGCCTGGGCACGATGGCATTCTCATCCATCGGGCTGATTCTTGCCATCTCGCTGGGCTTTGCTTTCACCATTCATATCATCTTCCGGCAGAAAAAACTGTCGGACATGAAGACGGATTTCGTCAATAACATGACGCATGAACTGAAGACGCCCATCTCCACCATTTCGCTTGCCAGTGAAATGCTCAGAGATCAAACGGTAGCCGCTGATTCGCAACGGATTCAAAAATATGCCAGCGTGATTCATGATGAAAACAAGCGGCTGGCAAGCCATGTGGAGAAAGTTTTACAGATGGCGGTGATTGACCGCGGTGAGCACAAGCTGAAGCTATCGTTGGTCAACCTTCATGACCTTGTTCAAAAAGCCCTTGACAAGATGTCGCTGCAACTGGAGGAAAGAGCGGGTTCGCTTCAAACCAATCTGCTGGCAGCAAACCCTCACGCGTATGTGGATGAGTCGCATTTCACCAACATCATCACGAACCTGCTGGACAACGCCATAAAATATTCCAAAGAGAAGCCGGAGATTACCGTATCCACCAGCGACTACAGCGATGGCGTGCTCATCAGCGTTGCCGACAAAGGCATCGGTATGAGCAAGGATGCGCAGAAACGCGTATTTGAAAAATTCTACCGTGTGCCCACCGGCAACGTGCATAATGTGAAGGGCTTCGGCTTGGGACTCAGCTACGTGAAAGCCATGGTCGAAGCCCACGGTGGAAGCGTGAAGCTTCGCAGCGAGTTGAACAAGGGTACTGTTTTTGAAATATTCATTCCGCATTCAAATACCTCAACATGAAGAGCGAAGAAAAAGCAAAAGTTCTCCTGCTGGAAGATGACCCCAACCTCGGATTTGTGCTGAAAGAATTTCTGGAGCACAAAGACTACCAAGTCGTCCACAAGGAAGACGGTGAGCAGGGGCTGAAAGTCTTCAACAGCGAACCTTTTGACATTTGTGTGGTTGACATCATGATGCCGCGGATGGATGGATTCACCTTTACAAAGCACGTGCGGAAAACCGATAAGGCAACCCCAATTATTTTCCTTACGGCAAAATCAATGAAGGAAGACAAAATTGAAGGATTCCGGCTGGGTGGCGATGATTATATCACCAAGCCCTTCAGCATGGAAGAGCTGGAAGCACGCATTGAGGCGGTGCTCAAAAGGACAGGGAAAGGGAAAAAAGAAGAACCCGCCAAAAATAATTTCACCATCGGCAAATACAAATTCGATTATCCATCGCAGCAGCTTTCAATCAACGGGAAGTCGCAAAAACTTACCACCAAGGAGGCCGACCTTCTCCGGATGCTTTGTCTGAACATGAATCAGGTGCTGGAACGCGAAATCGCCCTGAAGCTCGTATGGGGCAATGATAATTATTTTACCGGAAGGAGCATGGACGTTTACATCACCAAGCTGCGTAAATATCTCAAAGACGACCCGCGCATTGAAATTGCGAACGTGCACGGCACCGGCTACAAACTGAGAGTAGCGGAATGACTTTTTGCCCTGCTGGCTTCTTTTTGACTTCTGCCTCCTGACCATAACTTTGCATCGTAATTAAGATGCAACATTCTATCAACCACGACACCATCGTTGCGCTTTCCACCCCGCCCGGAGTAAGCGCCATCGGGGTTATCCGTCTGTCGGGCAGCAAAGCGATTGAAATTTGCGGAAAGGTTTTCTCCGGAAAAGAGCTTTCAAAGCAGGCTTCCCACACCCTGCATCACGGTTGGATTTGCGATGGAGAAAAAAGAATTGATGAAGTGGTGATTGGAATTTTTCGCGCACCACATTCCTACACCGGTGAAAATGTGATTGAAATTTCATGCCACGGGTCGCCTTATGTTCTGCAACAAACTGTTGATTTGCTGATTGAAAAAGGCGCCCGTCCGGCAAAAGCCGGAGAATTTACGCTTCGTGCTTTCCTGAACGGGAAGCTGGATTTATCGCAAGCCGAAGCAGTTGCCGATGTGATTGCATCCAACTCAGAGGCCTCACTGAAATCCGCCATGCAGCAGATGCGGGGCGGATTTTCAAAGGAGATAAAAGAGCTGCGTCAGCAACTGATTGATTTTGCAGCGCTGGTTGAACTGGAACTGGATTTCAGCGAGGAAGATGTGGAGTTTGCCAACCGCAAACATTTGAAAGAATTAGTTTCACGGCTCACGTCCCGTGTTGCGCGCCTCATGGAATCATTCCGGCTTGGCAATGTCATCAAGCATGGCATAAACGTAGTCATTGCCGGGCGACCCAATGCCGGTAAATCAACCCTGCTGAACCGGTTACTGAATGAAGAGCGCGCCATCGTTTCGGAAATTCCCGGTACTACGCGTGACACGATTGAAGAAGTGCTGAACATCAACGGGATTCTTTTTCGCCTCATTGACACAGCCGGCATCCGCGAGACGCACGATGACATTGAAAAAATCGGGGTGGAACGGACGTTTGAAAAAATCCGTCAATCGGGAATTTTACTGTACGTTTTTGATGTGGCAGCAGTGAGCAGAGAAGATGTTCTTGCGGATATTGAAAAACTGCATCCGGGAGAAACGCCTTTAATTCTGGTGGGGAATAAAACTGATTTGCTCAGCGAACACAATTGCGCCTCAAAATTCAATCTGAACGGCAGTGTTGTTTACGTTTCATCAAAAAACGGAAATAATATCCATCAAATAACAGAAGCGCTGGTGAGCAGAATTTCAAGCAAGGAATTTCAGCAAGAAGACACCATCGTTACCAACGCCCGCCATCACGAAGCTTTGCTGCGCTCACGTCAGGCGTTGGAAGACGTTTTGAAAGGAATTGAATCCGGTATTTCAGGCGAACTGCTCGCCCTCGACATCAGGCGCGCCCTTGACGCACTCGGGGAAATAACCGGTGAAGTTACTTCCGAAAGCGTACTTAATTCCATCTTCAGCCGCTTTTGCATCGGAAAGTGAAATCCGCAAAAGGCTACGTATATATTTTTCTCCCCGCCTTTCTATCGCCCAGGAAGGCAAACAGCATCACGATAAGAACGATAATTGTTGCAACCAGGAAACGTTTCCCGATTCGCCCGTTGAAAACCGCATTGTAAAATAACGCGCCATACACACCGCCCAGAACAGGACCGACAACCGGTATCCATGAATAATTCCAGTTGGAATCTCTCTTGCCGTAAATAGGCAAAATAAAATGTGCGATGCGCGGACCTAAATCACGAGCCGGATTAATAGCATAGCCAGTTGTTCCGCCAAGCGAGATACCCACGCTTAAAACAATCAACCCGACCACAAGAGGTTTTAATCCCTGTGTGAATTCATTCACTCCGAGTGACATAATTCCCATTACCAAAATAAAGGTGCCGATGATTTCGCTGACAAGGTTGGAGGTATTGTGGCGGATGGCTGGGTCAGTGCAGAAAACCGCGAGCTTAAGATTGGCGTCTTCCGTGGCTCTCCAATGAGGCAGATAATGAATGTAAACGAGCACAGCTCCCAGAAATGCTCCCAGCAATTGCGCTGTAATGTATGATGGAACGTTTTCCCACGGAAATTCTCCAACGGAAGCAGAAGCAAGCGTCACACCCGGATTGAGAT
>DATLYB010000034.1:0-6290 GCA_035575215.1 Chitinophagales bacterium | reverse complement strand
AGGTGTTCAGCCCGTCATTGCCTCCCTTTAGTCGGATGAGCACCAAAACACGGTCACCCGAGCTGGCAAACAGCGATGAGAGCAGAGGCGCACCCATCAGCCTGTTCAGCGGCAATCCGGCTAAAGCAACCGAACCAGCCGACAGCAGTCCGAGATTGAAAAGAAAATCCCTGCGCCCCATGCACGAACAGGCATGATGCTGGGCGTGCGTGTGTCCGTCTTGCAACCGTGAACCCTTAACGGGCTTGAAGTTCTTTTTCATAATTGGTTTTTTTACATTAGTTGAAATTCAGGTCTGCGAATTACCCATTTCAGCAGGTTCCACACCTGCTCGGGAACGTATTGAAAGTTGAGGTCCCACCAACCGTAATCGAAATAGTTTTGCGGCACCTGGAATTTCAGCGCGGTAGTCGCCTCATTGTAGGCGGCTTGCGTTTCAAGCCCCTTGGGGATGAAATGGTCGGTGATTTTGCGGGCAACCACCGCTACGTCTTTTTCTGATGCCCCTGAGACGTCCATGGCAAGCTCCCTGAATTTTTCCTTATCAAGCGTGGATATAATATAATCAAGATAGAGGCTCAGCGCATTCCAGCGCGTGGTAATGGCGGTGCTGTTAATCCAGGCGCGGTTGCCGTTCCAACCGGACACGTCAATGGGGCTGAAAAGCTGCTGACCCATGTCAGCCGTGAGATAGCCTGCCAGTTGGAGAATCGTGGTGTCGTAAGGCAGGTTGCCCTCTTTGGGCAGCATCAGCAGGTATTCCACCGGGCTTTTGATGTTCACGCTGATGACTTCATCCTCATAGAAATGCTCGCTCTTGAACAATTCGAGGAATACAGGCTCCAGTTCGAAGTTGCTGTTGCGGAATGTCTGCGCCATGCCGTCAATGATGGTGGGATTGGGAATAGAATGCACGAAGTAGGTATAGATTTTCGATGCGATATATTGCGAAACCTCCATCGCCCTTTCCTGGAAGATGAGATCGTGCACCGAATCGAAATCGAAGTTGGCGGTAATGCCGAACACGGTTTTAGGGGTATTGTCAAAATCAGCGGGGTTGAAGTTGATTGCCCCGCACTCAACGGTGCCGCCAGTCCAGCCGGTGAGCGCCCGTGCTGCTTCAGTGATGTCCTGCTGGGTGTATCCGTTGTTCGCTCCGAGCGTGAATAATTCAAACAGCTCGCGGGCATAATTCTCATTCGGTCTGGCTTTCCGGTTTAGCCTGCCATCCAGAAACACCAGCATGGCGGGCGTCTTTGCCATTTCTTTCAGGAAGGTTTTGAAATTTCCGAAGGCATGTATCTGCAGCAGTTTGTGGTATTCATACATATAACTGGGGCAGAGGTAATCCACAAAACGCGTTACGAAATGGTTGTGCCAGAAGAGCGCCACCTTCTCGCGGACGCTGGTGTTCAGCATATCGGTGAGCCATTGCAGATACCATTCTTTGAGTTGGTCCACGCGCTGGGTAACGATATCGGTATAATTCGTGGCGTTCCAATTGTACCAAGCGGGGGGCGTGGGTAAGGGTGCGGTTTTGGCGGCAGTGATGAGGTTGTCAACCAATTGGGAAGGCGTAAGCTGCAAGCCCGCCTGGATTTCATCATAGCTGGCGCCAAAGCCGAGCCGCTTGTACAAATGAGCTATCCGCGTTGTGTTCCATGGTTTGTTGGAATCGGGGACGAAAACAGATAACGTTCCTCCCGCGCAATTTTGGGACATGGGAAAAGTTTGGTTGGAAAATGAAAAACGAATTTATGACAAATTTGTCCTCCAAAGGTTTAATGAGCGGAATGAAATTATTTTAGATGCGCGTTACAAAGCAACAATTGCTTGCTTCGCAAGCAGATATTTTAATTTTGTAAGCGAATGAGCTTGATGATTTTTCGACTTGTTTTATTTCCCTTCATTTTTTCTGCCAATGTCCTTTTCGGTCAATCGTATAACGCGCAGCCAGATTCCGCTTTAATCCAAGCACTGAAATATCATGTTTATTCTCTTGCAGATGACAGCATGGAGGGAAGAATGACCGGCTCAGAGGGAGAAAAAAAAGCTTACCGATACATCAGCAATGAGTTCAGGGAAATTCAATTGAGTTATGTGATGAAGAATAATTCTTATTTACAGGAATTCAGCTTCGTCATGTATAAAAAGGTGGATGACAGAACTGCCCTGAAACTTAATTGGAAGGATAAACATGCTGGTGAATCCGGCTGCTGCCAGGTGAGCGAAGATTTTTATCCCCTGGGATATTCTGAAAATAAAAGCGTAAAAGGCAAATGCGTTGACGTAGGATATGGGATTGTATCTACAACGCATGGATATGATGATTACAAAGGAAGAGGAAAACTGAAAGGAAAAATTTTTTTCATCAACATTTCCACTCCGGAAGGGATTAATCCGCATTCGAGTTTCGGGGAGTTTCTTGATTTACGTCCCCGGGTTGAAATGGCAATTGAAAAAGGCGCTGCTGCAGTAATTTTTTATGCCGCTGAGGATTCTGTGCCTGAACCTGATGCTTTACTGAACAAAAATATCCGCCCTTGCGGCATCCCTGTGGTTTTTCTTGATAAGCAGCGATATGCTTATTACAAGGGATTTAAAAAATTGTATGCAGAATTGACTGTTGAACTTATAGATGTGGTGGATACGGGCAACAATGTAGCCGGGATGATTGACAACAACGCGGCAACAACCATTGTCATTGGCGCACATTATGACCACTTAGGTTATGGCGAAGAGGGTTCGCTCTATCGCGGGGAAAAAGCCATTCACAACGGTGCCGATGACAATGCCAGCGGGGTGGCGCTGCTGATTGAATTGGCGCGCAAGCTGAAATCATCAGACCTTAAGAACAACAATTATGTATTTGCCGCCTTCTCCGGTGAAGAGCTCGGCTTATACGGCTCAAAGAAATTTGTGGAGCAATTTGGAGAACATACCCGAAAAATCAACTACATGCTCAACTTCGACATGGTGGGGCGGCTGAATCCGGTGGAGAGAAACCTGCAGGTAAACGGCTACGGAACATCCCCCTCGTGGAAAATACTTCAGAAAATCCCGGCCGACAGCATCCGCATCAAAACATCCGATTCAGGCACCGGTCCTTCCGACCACACTTCTTTTTATCTGAAAGATATTCCCGTGCTGCATTTCTTCACGGGCGCGCACGATGATTATCACAAGCCCAGCGATGATGCTGAGCGGGTGAACTATTCCGGAATCGCTTCCATTCTCAACCTTACTTATGCTTTGATTGACAGCCTTGATGATGACGGAAAAATTCCCTTCACACCCGTGGCTGCCGATACGAGCCAGGCGACTCCTAAATTTACAGTGACGCTTGGGGTGATTCCCGATTATATGTTCACGGGCGAGGGAATGCGGATTGACGGTGTCACCGATGGCAAGCCTGCTGCCAAAGCAGGGCTGCAAAAAGGCGATGTGGTGATTCAGCTTGGAAACCACAAGGTGAGCGACCTGATGACTTACATGGAAGCTCTCAGCCGTTTCAAAAAAGGAGATTCAGCAAAGGTTGTCGTCATGCGCGAACAAGAAAAGATTGAATTTAATGTTACATTTTAATCATTGTCATACCGGATAGCGGCTTTGCATCATCATTAAGGCATGACAATAAATTTGTATGGCATTACAAAAATTCCAGCCTGGCTCTCATACTAAATATCGAAACCGCTACGGAAGTCTGTTCCACTGCTCTTGCCGATGACGGAAAACTTCTTGCATTGGAAGAAGAGACAAAGGCAAACTCGCATTCGTCCGTTCTCACCATTCTCATCCAGCGTCTTTTTGAAAAATCAGGAAAGGAACTCGATAATTTAGATGCCATTGCCGTGAGCGAAGGTCCCGGTTCCTACACCGGCTTGCGAATCGGAGTGTCCGCTGCCAAAGGATTGTGTTACGCGATAAATAAACCCCTCATCGCGGTGCCTACGCTGCAGGCGATGGCGTGGGGCGCTGTGCGGCAGGTCAATGATGCATCGGCTTTGTACTGCCCGGTGCTGAGTTCCGTCAAAGACGAAGTGTTTGCAGCACTTTATGATGCAGCACTGAATGAAATCGCAGCGCCTGCTTCCTGCGATGCCGATTTGCGAACGTTTCTGGGCTTCTTCGGAAACAAAACCGTATTCCTCTCCGGGGAGGGAGTAAAAAAAATCAGGCTCGCAGAAAAGATGCGGAAACTCCACCTGCCCAATTCGTCACAATTCATGATTGAGTTGTCGGAAAGATGTTTCAGCGAAAAGAAATTCTGTTCACTCGCATACTTTGAACCGCTATATCTGAAAAATTTTATTGCTAAAAAAACCAATTTTCTTTTTACATTGTTGCCATAATACAGGGGAGATTTAAAAATGTTTAGAAAAACAATTCTATGCATTCATTCTTAACTCCTGAGAAGTTTGTCTTTTCAAAGAAAAGTGAGGCGGGGACGTTTGCGGTATTTGATTTTGACGTGTTGAAAAAAGCATTTTTTGTTCTTCGGTCGGTAAGCCATCCTTTGCGAAAACGAATGCTGAAGCTACTTGACGAACACAAGAAGCTGACGGTAACTGAAATTTACATCAAGTTGCGCATCGAGCAGTCAGTGGCATCGCAGCATCTTTCAGTATTGCGTGAAGCGGGAGTGGTGAAAACGCAGCGTGAAGGGAAATTCATATTTTATTCCCTCAACACCAGCAGGATTGCCGAGATTGCCGATTCCATTGAGAAGCTGGCACACGCCAAAATGTATCACGTGTAAATCTCAAAGTGGTCAGCATCTTTGAGAAAGGGCAGTTTGCTTCTGACATAATCCAGCCGTTTTCTTGACAAGCGAAAAGTGGAAGTAAAAGGAATATCCGCTTGTGTGAACACCACCTCGCCCAAGGGGTCAATCAGCGCGCTGTCACCTGAATGATAGACACCATGACCGTCCCTTCCGATGCGGTTTACGCCAATCACATAGCACTGGTTCTCGATGGCACGCGCCTGCAACAAGTGCTTCCATGCGAAATTTCTCCGCTCGGGCCAGTTGGCAACGAAAATGAGCACGTCATAGTCGTTTCTGTTCCTGTTCCACACCGGGAAGCGCAGGTCATAACATACTTGCGGGCAGATGCGCCATCCATTCAATGACACAAGGAGCCTTTTCTTTCCGGCAGCATAATATTTCTGTTCACCGCCCATGCCGAAGAGATGCCGCTTGTCGTAATGCGCATGCGTTCCGTCCGGGCGCATCCAGATGAATCGGTTGTAGTGCTTCTCTTTGTCCTGCAGGATGATGCTGCCTGCAATAACCGCTTTAACTTCCTGCGCCATCCGCTTCATCCATCGAATCGTTTTGCCGTCCATCTTTTCGGCAAGTTGTTTTGCATTCATGGAAAAGCCGGTGGTGAACATTTCCGGAAGCACGATTAAATCCGTTGAATTTTTGAGAGGACGAATGATTTTCTCGAAATGATGAAGATTAGCGGAAATATCTTCCCAATGCAAATAGGTCTGAACAAGCGTAACTTGTAAATCAGAATGCTCCTTGCCCTTTGTCCCCTTCCTCTTTTTCATATTCTGCATAATAATTCTCCCGCTTTTCTCAACGTATCATCTTCCTTGGCAAAACAGAATCGCAGCATTTTGTAATCGCTGTTGTCGGGATAAAACACCGAAATCGGAATGGAAGCCACTCCGGCTTCTTTCGTCCACCGGATGGCAAGCTCGGTGTCGCGCTCATCGGTGATGGTATGGTAGCCGAGCAGCTGGAAGTAGGTTCCGTCAGAGGGCTTCAGACTAAACCGCGAATCCTTCAGATACCCGTTGAACAAATCACGTTTCCTTTTGTAAAAATCACCAAGCTGCAGGTATTCGTCTTTATATTGCATGTAATCTGCAAGCGCCATCTGAATGGGACGGTTCACACAGAACACTTCAAATTGATGCACCTTGCGGAATTCGCGCATCAGTTCATCAGGCGCAAGAACATAGCCCAGCTTCCAACCGGTGACGTGGTAGGTCTTGCCGAAGGAAAAAACAACATATGAACGTGCCGCCAGTTCCGGATAATGCAAAACACTTTCATGCCGGTGATTAAAAACAATATGCTCATATACCTCATCACTCACGATAACAATATCTGTGTCTTTAACCACCTGAGCCAATTGTTTCATATCGTCTTCGAGAAGTACAGTGCCTGTCGGGTTGTGGGGAGAATTGATAAGGATGATGCGCGTTTTTTTATTCACGGCATTCCTCACCTGCCGCCAGTCAATCCGGAAATCGGGCGCTTTCATTTTAATGAA
>DATLYB010000033.1:0-5027 GCA_035575215.1 Chitinophagales bacterium | reverse complement strand
AGATTGACGAACACCTGCGTGTCGGCATGGTAGTCATCGGGGAACAAGGGGCGCAGCGCCCGGTCAACCAGGCGGCTCACGAGAATCTCATGCTCCGAGGGGCGCGTTTCACGCTTGAAAAATCCGCCAGGAAATTTTCCGCTGGCGGAATATTTTTCGCGGTACTCTACCGTAAGCGGGAGGAAATCAACATCCTCACCGGCTTCTTTGTTGGATACCACCGTGGCGAGCAGCATCGTTTTTCCCATTTTTACGACCACTGCTCCGTCTGCTTGCTTTGCGAGACGACCGGTTTCGATGGATACTATTCGTCCATCGCCCAGGTCAAATGATTTGGTAATGCCTTGTGGCTTCATAAGGTAAGTTTTGAAAGCGGTTTTAACAGCCTGCTTCTCTCACGGTGAGAGGTTTAAACAGCCGGACGTTAAAACTGCGTGATGAAAAAAACATGCAGGGCGGAAAATCCGTAGCCTACTTTCTCAGGTCAAGACGCTTGACTAAGTCCCTGTACCCTTCCAGGTCGGTTTTTTGAAGGTAGTTGAGCAGCCGTTTTCTTTGCCCAACAAGTTTCACCAAAGCCCTGGTGGTGGAATAATCCTTGCTCCTTGTCTTGAGATGTTCTGTAATGGAATTGATTCTTTCCGTTAACATGGCAACCTGAGCCTTTGCCGAACCCGTGTTCGCCTCAGACCCGCCATATTCTTTAAACAGCTTTACTTTCTGTTCTTTAGTTAACTGAGCCATTATTTTTCTTTCTTTCGATGCAAAGGTAGGAAAATAATTACGAATGAGTGTTGAGTGAATGCATTAATGCGTTCGTTGTATTGAAGCAAAAATATTTGATGATTTTTCAATGACCAAAGACCTGCATCTGTTTCTGAACTGTTAAATTTGGCTTTGATGCTCAAAATAAAATTTTTCAGCTTCTGCCTCCTGCTTCTGCCAGGTGCCGCTCTTCACCTCACAGGTTGCAATCCCGAACAACCCAAAGAAAAAACTGAAACACCACCGACATCTGAATTCGCCCAAATCCCCATTATCCAAAACCTTTCAGAAAAAATTGCCGAGAATCCCGAAGATGAAGAGCTGCTTTATGCGCGAAGCAACGCTTACCTTCAGTTGGGAAATTATCAAAACGCCCTTGCTGACATTGTGGCGGCAATCAAACTGGATTCAACCAATGGAAAGTTTTACAGTACCTTGGGTGAAATCTATTTTTCAAAACAGGAATATACCCGCGCCATCACCGCGCTGGAAAAAGGTCATAAGCAAAACCCGGATGATATAGAATTGACTTTACAGCTTGCCAAATACCAGTTGTATGTCGGTGAAAAAGCGAAAAGCATCCAATTGCTTGATGAAGTGCTGAAGAAAAATATGTTCTATGCGGAAGCCTATTTCCTCAAAGGCATGGTGTTTAAGGAAATTGGCGATACATCCAAAGCGATTTCCAACTTTCAAACTGCAGTTGAACAAAATCCTAACTACTATGACGCTTACATGCAGCTGGGATTGCTGCTCACTAAAAAGAAAAACAAGCTCGCGCCCGATTATTTCAGCAATGCGCTGAAGATTGATTCCACCAGCTATGAAGCACGGTATGGAATTGCAATGTATTACCAGGAAGTTAAGAATTACACCAAGGCGCTTGAGCTTTACCGCCAGATGATTCTGGATTATCCGCAGGACAAAGACGCCTACTACAACACCGGCTACATTTACTTTCAAATGGATTCTCTTGAAAAAGCCGCCCGCAGCTTCGAGCGTGCCATCGGGGTGGACCCCACATATGCCGATGCCTATTATATGCGCGGGCTCTGCGCAGAAGCGGCAAAGGATTTCAAAAACGCCCGGTACTATTATCAGCAAGCATTAAATTTGATACCTGAACATGCGCTGGCAGCCGCAGCAATGAAACGATTAGGAAATCTTTAAAACCTATGAAAATTCAACCAAGTCAGCATCAGTTTGTAGTTTGTTGTTTGTCGTTTGTCGTTAAAACGGGGTGCAGCCGCGAACAACAAAACCACAAACCACAAACAACGAACGCTTGATGATCAGTATCACCTTGCCTGACGGCTCCGTCCGCCAATTTGAAAAAGGTATTACGGCTCTTGACATCGCCAAATCCATCAGCCACAGCCTGGCAAAAAAAGTACTGTCAGCCGAAGTGAATGGCGAAGTGTGGGATTTGACGCGCCCCATCCTCACCGATGCGACCCTGCGCCTGCTTACCTGGGATGATGAAGGCGGCAAATACGCCTTCTGGCATTCATCTGCCCACCTGATGGCTGAAGCGCTGGAAGCAATTTATCCCGGAGTGAAGTTCGGCATCGGTCCGCCTGTCGAAACGGGATTTTACTATGACGTGGATTTGGGCGACCGGCAGATTTCCGACAAGGACCTTGAAACTCTCGAAAAAAAGATGCGCGAGCTTGCCGCCAAAAACAGCCCCTATAAGCGCAGGGAAGTTCCCAAGAAAGAAGCTATTGAATATTTCAAGCAGAAAGGCGATGAATACAAACTGGAATTGCTGGAGGAATTGCAGGATGGCGAAATCACCTTCTACGAGCAGGGAAATTTTGTTGACTTGTGCCGCGGTCCCCATCTGCCCGACACATCGCCCATCAAAGCCATCAAGCTGCTGAATATTGCCGGTGCCTACTGGCGCGGTGATGAAAAACGGAAGCAGCTCACGCGCATCTACGGTGTCACCTTCCCCAGTCAAGAGCAGCTTGACGAGTATCTGAAACTTCTGGAAGAAGCTAAAAAGCGCGACCACCGCAAGCTGGGCAAGGAGCTGGAGATTTTCACCTTCGATGATGACGTAGGCAGCGGCTTGCCGCTATGGCTGCCCAATGGCGCCTTCCTGATTGAGAAGCTGGAAGAGCTGGCAAAGAAAACGGAAGCCGAAGCAGGCTATGTGCGCGTGCGCACCCCCCATATCGCCAAGGAGTCGCTCTATCTCACCAGCGGACACCTGCCTTATTATAAAGACAGCATGTTCCCCCCTATGGAAATAGAAGGGCACAAGTATTACCTGAAGGCGATGAACTGCCCGCATCATCACAAGATTTACGCGAGCACACCAAAAAGCTACAAAGACCTGCCGCTGCGCCTTGCCGAATACGGCACCTGCTACCGCTATGAAAAATCAGGCGAGCTGTTCGGGCTGATGCGTGTGCGCTCTCTGCAGATGAATGACGCCCACATCTATTGCAGGCGCGACCAGTTTGAGCAGGAATTCAAAGCCGTGAACGACATGTACCTGAAGTATTTCAAAATTTTCGGAATCGAAAAATACCTGATGCGCTTCTCCACGCATGACCCGGCCAAGCTGGGGAAGAAATATGTTGACACGCCTGAACTGTGGATTGAAAGCGAAAACCTCGTGCGCGATGTGCTGAATCGCTCCAACATCCCCTACAAGGAAGTGGCTGATGAAGCCGCCTTCTACGGTCCCAAGATTGACGTGCAGGTGTGGAGCGCGATTGGACGCGAATTTACGCTGGCGACCAATCAGGTTGACTTTGCACAGGCATTGCGGTTCAACCTCACCTACACCAATGCTGAAAACAAGCCTGAACATCCCATCATCATCCATCGCGCCCCGCTGGGCACCCACGAGCGCTTCATCGGATTTCTGATTGAGCATTATGCCGGCAACTTCCCGCTGTGGCTGGCGCCCCTGCAGGCTGTAATTCTGCCCATTAGCGACAAGTTCGCGGAATATGCACAGAAAGTTTCCAGCTTGCTGAAAAAATCCGATATTCGTGTCACCATTGACGAGCGCAATGAAAAAATCGGAAAGAAAATCAGAGACGCGGAGGTGAAAAAGATTCCCTATATGCTCGTGGTGGGCGAAAAAGAACACAACTCCGGCTCCGTTGCAGTAAGGCGGCATGGCGAAGGCGATAAAGGCTCGCTTGCCATTGAACAATTTACAGAAACCGTCCGTAAAGAAACAGAAGCTGTTTTCAAGTGATTTCCTTAACCAAACCCTAATCAATTTGCGACAACAACCGTTCAGAAGGCCTTTCTTCAGACCCCGGCAAGAGCCAAAGCATCCGCACCGAATCAATGAACACATCCGCATTCCGCGCGTACGCCTCGTAGGCGAAAACATCACCACAGGCATCTATGACACGCGCGAGGCACTGCGCATTGCCGAAGACCTCGGGCTTGACCTCGTGGAAATTTCACCCACTGCTGACCCGCCCGTGTGCAAGGTGATGGACTACCAGAAGTTCCTTTACGAACAAAAGAAAAAGCAGAAGGAGCTGAAACACAAAGCCGCCAAGCAACACGTGGTGAAAGAGGTGCGCTTCACACCCAACACCGATGACCACGATTTCGAGTTCAAAGCAAAACATGCCGAAAAATTTCTGCAGGAAGGCGCCAAGGTAAAAGCCTATATCCAGTTCAAAGGCAGAGGTATCCTCTTTAAGGAAAGAGGCGAGCTGATGCTGCTGAAGCTGGCTGAACGCGTGAAGGATTATGGCGCCCTGGAGCAAATGCCGCAACTCGAAGGCAGAAGGATGATAGCCACCATCGCTCCCAAGGCGAAGAAATAAGCCTGCGTTAAGAAGGAATAAACGTGCTTATTCTGCAAGAGCGCAATGTCCGCGACTGGCATTTTAAGCACCCCCTTGCTATGCTTGAAATTATCCGCACAAGTTATCAACGCGTAAAGCATGCGCATCAAAACTTGCGTTACTGCAAGGTGTATAGTTTCAGCATTATTTTTGCCAGCGAGAACGTTAATTTAATTTAACCATGTTAAAATGACTCCTCCATCCCCACCCTACTATGCCGTAATTTTCTCATCCCTTAAAACGGATAACAATGACGGCTATGACGAATGGAATAACAGACTCTTTGAACTTGTAAAAAACATGGACGGCTACCTGGGGCACGAAAGCTACCGCAGGGAAGACAAGCAAGGCGTGACGATTTCCTATTGGCGCGATTTGGAATCACTCAGGAAATGGAAAAACGAAACGCTGCACAAAAAAGCCCAGGAGATG
>DATLYB010000032.1:0-2230 GCA_035575215.1 Chitinophagales bacterium | reverse complement strand
CTCTCCGCATGTGTGACAAAGGTTGCCGCCAGCGGGAAGCAAAAATTCCCGGTCATCAGGAAGCCAGCGCAGGTCTTCCTTCCTCTCAAGGGAACTTATCAGATACACGTCATAAAATTGGTGTATGCCGGTGTTGTCAGCCAGGGCAACGTAGGAAGGAGGCGTCCGCTTCATCACAGAAGAACGGCTGTGTGAAACGAAATGAGTTACTGCCACAGCGGTAATCAGCCATTTTATGATAATTATCATCCCAAATACTTTCAGCGTTTTCATAGCTCACCGCCTTTTTTGCAAGTTAATGATAAAAAGCGAGGGCAGGGATTCATCCCTGCCCTCCTTTCACCTTATGAAATTTTAATCACCCTTGCCGGTTTGGCTTTAGCTTCTTCCTTCTTGGGCACGGTGATATGGAGGATGCCGTCACGGTATTCGGCCTTGATTTTTTCGCCATTCACCAGCTTTTCCGGCAGCGTGAACGAACGCTGGAATGACCGGTAGCTGAATTCTCTGCGCGTGTAGTTGTTGTTTTTTTCCTCTCGCTCATCGCGCTTTTCGGAAGAAATTACCAGCATATCGTTATCCAGTTCGACCTTAAAGTCGTCTTTCCTCATTCCCGGTGCAGCCACCTCGATGTGGAAATCATCGTTGGTCTCCCTGATGTTCACGGCAGGGAGCGTAGAGTTGGTTTCCGAAAAGTTGGAAAGCGTCCAGTCGGTCCAATCCTGGGTAAAGAGGTCTCCCAGCAAGCTGGGTACACCCCACCGCAATCCGCTGTTTCTTAGTGCAAGCATGGCTTACCTCCTTTTTTTGATTGTTAAACCATTTTTTAACCTTTGAAACCGGTCCGGTTTGATTTGAACCGCCTCAATTTCACTGGGCGCACATCAATCAAAATGCCAAAGGAAATGGAACGAATGACAAATGCAGAAGTGGCGTTTTTTTAATGTATCCGCTGAAAATTTTTCATCCGGGATGTCAGAATTTCACTGAGGTTCTTGGGTGAGCTTTATTTTCACGAAAGGCATAGCAGTTCTTTCAGCTTTCTGTCAATACTTTGAATCGCTTTTGGTCCTGCTTTGCCATCGGCAATAAGCGGGTGGCCGTCCGCATCGAAGTTTGTTCGCTGAAAATCCATTACCGTTCTTTCGGTGCGGGGACCGTAGTTGCCATCCGCCTCGATGTTGTAGCCGAGCGTCTTGAGTTTTCTTTGCAACGCTTCCACTGCTTTTCCCTTGTTTCCTTTTTTCAGAACTGCCATTTGTTAATAATGAATTTGTAAATGAATGTTAATGTGACCCGCTCTTTGTCCCGGGCTTTCTTAATGACACTGAAACACTTCGGAAAAATGTTTTCAGCAAACGCTTTTTAGACTTCCGCTTCTTTCCCGTGCGGACAAAAAAGATGAAATCCCTGCAATTGAAATCCAAAAAATGAAAACGCGCTTTCCTTATCGCTTCTACTGCTTTGATGATTTGTTCATAGGTGATGGCGGACGGACTGCGATTAACAATACTACGCCCTGCCGCAAGAAAATCATTAAGCGGCTCAATATGCACATTGCCGCCTGCATTGTTTTTCCGTGCCGGTGTATTGTGGGCGACCATCACTTTCCCTTTTTCAATCAGAATAATGCCCTTGTGACGGTAGTAGGGATTGCCGCTGATGGTTGCCGTGATAATATCTCCTGTTGCAAACTCCATCAGTTGAAAAATTCAGGCTATATAAAAATTAGTATTTGACTCTGAAACCGCGTTTGATTTTAGGCAGGTAACAGTTTATCTTTGAGTAAAACGGCATTATGATTATTTCTGAAATTGAACTGTTTGAAGCGCTTTCGCAGCAGTTAGGCGCGGAAAAAGCAAAAACGCTGGTAAAGTATGTAGAGGCAAAAGTGGACAAGCGGATGGAGGAGAACACTTCTGTTTTTGCTACCAAAGAAGACCTCGCAAGGCTTGAAGGCAAATTAACGGTCAAACTAACTGAAACAAAAGCAGAAATCATCAAATGGATGTTCATCTTTTGGGTTGGCTCTGTGGGCGTTCTTTCAGGCATTATGTTCGCGATGCTGAATGCTTACCTGAAATAAAGGTCTCCATTCAAAGCTTGCCGGGGTGCGCCTCTTTTCGGTAAAATGAATTCCCTGAACAACATCCTCCCGGCAGCGGCAAAAAAATATCTTATCTGCGCTGAACCATCGGTTTTTTTCCGTTGGTCCAAGAGTTTGAGTGCA
>DATLYB010000031.1:0-3238 GCA_035575215.1 Chitinophagales bacterium | reverse complement strand
AAATGTTTCACCAATAAATCCATCGCTTCATTGTCCGAAAAAACTATCATCCGTCTCATCAACTCTTTCAGAGAATAACTTTTGCCCAACTGAATGAGATTTTCAGTTTCAACGTTCGGTGAGATGTCAGGATAGGCTGCAACTTCGTAACGCGCTTCTTTTTGTAAAAAAGCAGTATCACTTTCGCTTTTCTTTAGCGCTGCTATCATTATTAGCACTTTCATCAGGCTTGCCGGCATATAAAGCTCATGTTCTGAAATTCCTATTGTGGACTCGTTACGGAGATTAAAATAATAGACAGATACCGATTGCGCCTTTCCTTCACTTATCTTCTTGTCAATGTAAGAAAGAACTTCTTTTTTAAGAGAGTTAAACTGCTCCGGATTAAAGGTACTTACGATATTTGGATTCGTAAATCGAAAGTTTTCTGCGGTCGTGTGCTGAGTTAAATTACCCGGTCTTTCAATTCTACCCTTTTCTGCCTTACTAAATAAAATAGCCACCGTGCCAACAAGAAGGGTAAACAATCCCACGTGCAAAATGCCAGATTTCATTCGTAAGGCAGCAAAACCTCAGACAGTAATTGCTGCAGCGCAAAGAACGACATCCGCTATTTATATCTCGTTAGGGGTGAGTTAAGGCAAGATTAAAACTCATTCGGAAAAACAGCCCGAAATACTGCTGATATAAGCTTTTTATTTGTGCTTACTATAGTTTTGTTTCAGATGACTACCATCTCCAAGAAGAAAATACATTTCCCGGTGAACGGGCAGCTGCGTCATTATCTGAAAAAGTATGACCGCGAATCGAAACTGCCTGTAAGCTATGATGATTTACTGCGCTACAGGGAAACCATTCCCCACCGCGACAAGTATGGGAGGGAAACACTATGGGAGACGGTGATATATGACCGGCACATGATGGATGAACTGAACAAAGGGCTGACGATGATTTACTCCATCCTGAAATCTGACGGTGACCTGTCGGTGCTGGAGCACCTCTATGTTTCGCGGATTGACTATTGCACGTTCGGAAATTCACATCCTTTCCGTGTCCGCATCGTTAACCAGTTCAATGATAATTATGATTATTTCTATGTAAAGAAAGCGGATGCTTCCAGAATCTATGGGCTGGAACTGGAACACATCCTTTCGCCCAACCGCATCAACTTCTACGTGGACCACGAGACGCTGATAGAAGAGCACATCCCCGGCATTCCGGGAAATGATTTCATCAGCTACTACCTGAAGAAGCCGGAGGCGAACAGGGTGCGCATTGCCAAGGAGTTCGTAAAGTTCAACGAGCGCTGCTTTGCGCGGCTGCTGGGCGATATGCGCTCATACAATTACGTGGTGGATGTGACGCCCGATTTTGAGGACGAGCAGTACCGCATCCGCCCCATTGATTTTGACCAGCAGTCATACGAGGGCAAAAAGACGATGTACCTGCCGCAATTCTTTAAGGAGAACAACTCGATAGTGAAATTGTGCATTGAACTGATGACGCCTGAAACTTTCCGGCAGTATCAGCATGAGGAGAGAACGCTGATTTCGCATCGCATGAAATCATCCAAAGAGCAGGTCAATGACCTGCTGACCTGCATGAAGAACGACACGATTTCGTTGCCTGAGAAAACCGAGCAGCTTAAGCAGGAGCTTGCCCAGCATCACAACGATTCAGAATTTCAAAAATGCAGGAGCATGGGTGATATTGTGAACCAGCAACTGAAGGTGCTGGTATTGCACAAATAGCAGAATCGCTGAATCATTCCATTTTCCATTCTTTAATCTTATGTCCCTTTAAGCCGTAATACAAGATAAACAAATAGCAAGGCACCATTATCCAGTAAGCGTAACGTGAACCAATGGACTCGATATCAGCGAGGCGGCCGTAAAGCAGAGGAAGAAGCGCACCACCTGCGATTCCCATAATGAGCAGTGCAGAACCGGTCTTGGTGAATCTGCCCAAGCCGTCAATAGCGAGGGGCCAGATGGCGGGCCACATCAGCGCATTGGCAAGTCCAAGCAATGCAATGAACAAGACGGAAGTGTAACCGTTTGTAACGATTGCGGCAAGGCTGAAGGCAATTCCAACAACAGCAGACACAGCCAGCGCCTGTGATTGAGAGATAATCTTTGGAATGGACAAAATGCCGATGATATAACCCACAACCATGGCTGTGAGCGTATAGGCGGTAAAATTTTTTGCTTCAGATAAGGGAATGCCCAGCGATTGCCCGTAAGTTCCGATAGTGTCACCCGCAATTACTTCTACTCCCACATATAGAAATATGGCGATTACACCAAGCACGAGGTTGGGAAACTGAATGACACTGGTTTTATATCCGGTAGGCAGATACTCAATATCATCCTGTTCTTTTTCAATATCAGGCAAGGGGGAAAAGCGAATCATCAGGGCAAGTCCGGTCAGAGCAATTGCCATCATTGAATACGGGAAAATTACTCTCGATGCAAGCTCATTAAGACGTTCAGCCTTTTGAATCGTATCGAGCGGCTGTAATTCTTTCAGCAGCGTATCTGCATCGGAAAGTATAACCGCTCCAAGAATAATAGGCGCCAGCACCCCCGCCACTTTATTGCAGATACCCATGATGCTGATTCTCCGTGCCGCACTTTCAATGGGACCCACAATCGTGATGTAAGGATTTGAAGCCGTTTGCAGAATGGATAAACCGGTGCCTATCACGAAAAGTCCCGTTAAAAACATTCCATATGTTCTGCTTTTTGCTGCTGGTATAAAAAGCAGCGCACCAAAAGCCATGACCAGTAACCCCAGCATCATCCCTTTTTTAAATCCGGTTTTTCGCAGAATCCATGAGGATGGCAGAGCTGTAAAGAAATAAGAGATGTAAAAGGCGAAAGCGACTAACAGCGATTGAAAATTGTTGAGCTCGCAGGCGATTTTCAAATACGGAATCAGCGTTCCATTAAGCCAGGTGACAAATCCGAAGATGAAAAAAAGCGCTCCGAGGATAATAACAGCGATGACATTAGAATGTTTTTTTTGCATGTTTGAATATTGAATCCGAAATATCCGATTTCCGCTTATCTTGAGCGGGCTGACTTATGAGACCTTCTTTGTTGATACTCGCTGCCGGTACCGGTTCCCGGTATGGCGGCTTAAAGCAGCTGGATGTTTTCGGTCCGCATGGCGAAACCCTCATGGATTATTCCATTCATGATGCAAGCGAAGCAGGTTTTAGTAAAGTAGTTTTAGT
>DATLYB010000030.1:0-14934 GCA_035575215.1 Chitinophagales bacterium | reverse complement strand
GTGGTTTACAACTCAGGAATCACCGCCACCGACCCCGCCCAGTACCTGCAGGTGGCAAAAGTGTGGGTGCCCGTTCTTGAACCCGATTATGTAGTGGTAAACTTTTACATGGGGAATGACATCAAATATTTTAAGCGGGAGCCGCTGCCTTTTGTGCCGGTGTTCTATTGCACCAATGCCGGCAATCTCATCAGCTGCCCTGACGGAATTTATTTTAATAGCCCCCGGGAGGCGTATGACTATTCCCTTTCGAATTTCAGTATTCCAAAAACAACTGCATTCAATGATTTCTGTTCCAAGTTTGTTCTTACCACGCTGATGTGGAAAGCTCTCGTTCAATTGGGATTGGTTGACGGCTCGCTGCCCCAGTATAAAGATTATTTCAAAAGAGCCACGCAACTGAAAACGGAAACACCCTATTCTGACGTGGAGCTTTCAGAGATAAAAAAAATTACCGAAGCCCATCACGGAAAATTCCTGCTGGTGATTATACCTGCACTGGAACATGGTAAATTTCTCCTTCCAACAGACGACCCCAAGGCTTTTCAAAATCTGGAATACTTTGTTCCTCCTTTCGCAAAAAAGTATTATCATCAACGTACAGATGGGCACTACAACAGTTCGGGTCATGCCATGCATGCGGCTTTTATTGACAGCCTGATTAGAGCCGCTGAATCACTGTAAGATTCGGCTGGTAGTTGCCCCTCAACATAAAAAACCGGTCCTGAGTTTGACAGCGGCATCCGGCAACGGCAGTTCCTTGCTGCATTTACCTTTTACCACCCGTTCTGATTTTACCACCTGATTGATTTTGGCATAATTGCAGGGCAAGATGAGGGTAATCCGTTATGATACCGTCCACACCCATATTGAGCAGTTCTATCATTACCGTGGTGTCATTGACCGTCCAGGGAATAATCTGAATTCCTTTGAGGCGGACTTCTTTTAATAAAGATTCGTTCACCAGATGGTAATCCGGGCTGTAGATGTCGGGAATGAAACCAAGTTTATCCACGTTATCACTGAACGTCCCGGAATCTGCCAGCAAAGCAAGCTTTATTTCCGGTGCCAGCCGCCTTGTGTGCTGCAGGGTGCGCACATCAAATGATTGAACCGTTACTCTTTCTTCCAGGCGATGTTTTTTTATTTCATCCAGCAGCAGCTTCACAAAATCAACAGGAGCGGGATGATAAAAATTATCGCCATCCTCCATGCTTTTGGTTTCAATGTTATATTGAACTGGATTCAGGTTTTTCCGTCTGACAAGGTTCTCCACCGTGTCAAACACTGCCGTAAGCAATGGTTTCGGGACTGCTATTTTTTGTTGCTGCGGAAACCGCGCATTCCCCCGGCTGCCGCAATCGTATCTGGCGATTGAATCATACGTCATCTTGTACAAATTCAGGCTCATCTCCTCCTCTTGACTGACGGGCTTTCCGTCAGGATGCGAGCAAATCTCCGCTGCCATCCACGGCTCGTGCGATACCACCAATTTGCCGTCAGCCGATACCACTACGTCCATCTCCAGCGTGGTGACGCCCAACTCAGCCGCATATACGAAGGCAGGGATGGTATTTTCAGGGAAAAGCCCCCGCGCCCCGCGATGACCTTGAATATCCAATGGCTTAGTGTGATTGAATTGACAGCACGAAAGCAAAAAAATTACCGCAATAATAATAGTATGGTTCCGCATGGGGTTGATTAGCGATATAAGATAAGACGGCATCGGGATATATAATTTGTTTTCACTTTTATCTTGAGGAAAAGAGGTAAAAGCTGACATTAATTTTTGGCGGGGTTGGGGGTTCTGCGTGCACCTTCCGTTAGAAAATAAAATCCAACCGCTGCCGCAGCCGTTGCACTCAAAACAAAAGTGACAGGCGCGCCCAGCGTGTGCCAAATCATCCCAGCCAGCGTGCTGGCAACCATCGTGCAGATGCTTTGAAAAGCCGTGTAGGTGCCGATAGCCGTTGCCGTCTGGTCATGGCTGACGATATTGGTAATCCATGCCTTGGCGATACCCTCGGTGGCTGCCGCATAAATTCCGTAGATAAAAAACAAAGCAAAAAAAACAGGCAGACTGCTGCTGAACGCCATCCCGCCATATACCGCAGCGAAAAGAAAAAGCCCTGTGATGAAAACCGTCCTCAGCCCGATGCGGTCGCCTAAATGCCCCAGAGGATACGCGGCAGCTGCGTACACCAGGTTGTAAAAAATATATGCGCCAATCACACATGTGTCATTCATTCCGGCTTCTTTCACTTTCAGCAGCAGAAAAACATCGGAGCTGTTGAACAGGGCGAAAGCCAATAATCCAGCCGTCAGTTTTTTATATGCAGCGGGGCTTCTGCTCCAGAAGCGCACAAACGAGATGAATGAAAGATTACCCGGCAGATGCCCTCTTTCAGAATGATGGCGTCTGTTGCTTTTTTCTCTCAGCAAAAACGTGAGCGCTATTGCTGCAACCCCCGGAATAAAGGCAACCAAGAACAGCGTCTTATATTGCTGCGGGCAGAAATGCAGGAACAGCAAAGCCGCACCAGGACCCAGAAACGCCCCCAAGGTATCCATCGTACGGTGGAAACCAAAAACACGCCCCTTCGTTTCGTGCGTGGCTTCATCTGAAAGCATCGCATCGCGCGCTGCCGTGCGCAATCCTTTGCCGAATCGCTCAGCAGTGCGCATCAGGAAAACCCACCATGCATTTGTAAAAAAAGCCAGCAGCGGCTTAGCCACTGCGCTCAGCGCATATCCCGCGCGGATAAACGGCAGCCTTCTGCCCGTTCGGTCTGACAAGTCACCGAAATAGCCTTTGCTCAACCCTGCCGCAGCCTCTGCGATACCTTCCAGCATTCCGATGAGCAGCACCGAAAAGCCGATGCTCTTCAGATATACCGGCATCACCGGATACAGCATCTCGCTGGCGAGGTCGGTGAAGAGGCTTACCAAAGCCAGAATCCAGATGGTGCGGCTGAGGATAGGCATGGGCAATCTTTATAATTTTGAAAACTACTAAATCCTTTTTTTAAGGATATTTAGAACGGGACTTTCCATTCCGTCAGAGAGGGGAAGTTGTATTTAAAGGTGCACATTGATTTGAATAATTTTTCTGATACTTTGATTATTCAGCAGGTTCAGAGGTGAGGAAATCAATGACGAATCCGTTATCGCCCTCGAACTCGATTTCCGACAATTGAATCCACAGGTTGGTTCCTTTTTTTGAATACTTCCATCGAAGCGTATTATCGGAATATTCACCCGGCTTATAAAGTTTGTCAAAATTCTTTTTCAGCAGATTCAGCCCCCTGGACGAGGTTTCTTTTTTCCCGAAATAGGTTTCAATTGAAACATCGGTGACTTTTCCATCCGAAAAATCAAAAGTAACGTCTCCGAAATCATATTTGTCACCGCTGAAGTAAATTGTGTAAGTGACATACCCGCTGTCTTCTTTAAAAACTTCCGCTCTGCCCATTGCAGCTTTGATTGCTTCCGCTGCAGCGCCCGGTTTAAAGCCGAACGGCAGCAAGCCTTTCTTATTCAGCTTCAAAGCCGTGACGATGTTATCCACTGAAATGGTATCACCGGTTTCCTGCGCTGATATATTTCCTGCTGTAAAAAAAAATAATGCAAGGAGTGCTGATTTGTAAAAGCTGTGCATTGCTGAATAATTAAGGAAGGCAAACCTAACAAAATCCTCGATTACGCAGGTTATTCTCCGCCCAGCAGTTTGCGCAGGTTGGATAAGGTGTTATAAGGATTGTCGGCAGCGGTCATGTTTGCCAGCCAGTCGGGGATACTTCCGCCCGGGTCGGAGTGCGAAGTAAAGATGACTTCCAGTTTGCCGCCTTTTGGGATAAATTCCCATGTACTGTGTGATTCCGGTACACGTACCATTCCCTCTTTTCGGGGAACATAGTCAGGCTTGCCTATCGCTTCCATCTTAAAACCTCCGCTATCGAGCTCGGTCATCTTGTAATGCACCACCACATCCCTGTCTGAGGCGGGCCATGGTGCCGTCACTTCATAGTAAACATAAAATTCAGTATCAGAAACTTTTTTCAAAAGGCGGCTGGTCCTGATTCTGTCCATCCACTTATTATGACGCTCAAAATCAGTGAAAAGCTCAAACGCCTTTCCGGCCGTGGTGTTTATCACCATGATGGATTGAGAGTCTTTAAGATTTGACTTGGAATTCTTCTTAGTATAAACCCGGATTCCATTCTTGTCTTTCTCCAACAGCCATCCGTCAGGCTGGGCAGCAGATAAGGCTGACAACAAAATCAGGAATAAAATGAGGCTAAACAATAGATGCACACCCGGCACGTAAAATCGTCTGAATAGGCTCCGCTTTTGAATGGAAGAAATTTGCATTACATCAATTTTTTTCGTGTGCATCAAATGTGGATAAATAAATTGCGCCACCAAAGATAAACCATGAGAATTTATACCGAATTTGAACACGCTTATCATTGATTTATTCATGAGCCTTATTGAAATTTCTCCCCATTCTCTGCAAAAGCTGACACCTCCCCCCCTCCGGCAGGTTGAAAATTTTGCCAAGCCGCTGCAGTTTTATTTCCGCCCGCAATATTTCGGAATTGATGAGCTGGATGATGCAAAACCCGCCATGTACGTTACCAACCACACCGTTTACGGGCTTACCGATGGCTTCTTATTCGGGGTTGAATTATACAAGCGCAGGGGCATCTTTCTGCGGGCGCTGGTTGACAACATGCACTTTGAGATTCCCGGCTGGCGCGATTTGATTACAAAAATCGGGTTCGTGAAAGCCAGCCGTGAAAACTGCTCTGCGCTGATGCAGGCGGGTGAGAACGTGCTGGTGTTTCCGGGCGGCATGCGCGAAATGTGCAAGCATAAAGGCGAAACCTACCAGTTGGTGTGGAAAGACCACCTTGGTTTTGCCCGCATGGCCATTCAATACGGCTATGACGTGATTCCGGTGGCACAGGTAGGCGGGGATGACGCGTTCGACATCCGTTTTGATGCGGATGACATCATGCAATCATGGCTCGGTAAATATATTCGTAATTCTTCCTTCGTGAAAAAATATCTCCATGGCGGGGAAAATATCCCTCCCATCACTACCGGTTTATTCGGAATAACACCTATTCCCAAACCGGTGAAGCTTTACATTTCGTTTGGCGAAAGAATTGACACCTCGCGCTACCTCCACCGCTTTGATGATGAGGATAACCTTTGGAATCTCCGCTCAGAAGTGGAACTTGCCATGAGCAGGCAGTTCATCACGCTGCTCGAGTACCGCAAACACGATAAGAAGGGGCTCTTGAGTTTGTTCGGATAATACTTCCCTTGATTAAGCAATAGGTTCTTTTATCGAGTCAATCAGGTCAATGTACGTCATAATCCCTGTCCTAATCTCATCCACGTAAATAAATTCATCTGCCATGTGGGAGCGCGCGGAATCGCCCGGCCCTATTTTCACCGAAGGAAAATGGAGCAGCGCCTGATCGGAAGCGGTGGGCGAGCCGAATGTATTGAGTCCGATGCTCTCAGCCGCTTTTACGATGGGATGCTCCTTCGGAATGCCGGAAGGCTTGATGCGGAATGAGCGAGGTTTGATTTCGCTCTGTACATGCCGCCTGACAATGCCTATGATTTCTTCGTGCGTATATTTTTCATTCAGCCGGATATCCACCACATATTCGCACGAACCGGGAACCACATTATGCTGTGTGCCCGCTTTGATTGCCGTCACGCTCATTTTCACCGTGCCGAGGGTATCGGATTTTTTTTGAAACTGAAACGTGCTGAACCATTCGATGTCGCGCATGGCTTTATAAATCGCATTGTCGCCTTCATCACGGGCAGCGTGTCCGGGTTTGCCATAAGCAACGCAATCAAGCACAAGGAGCCCTTTTTCTGCGATAGCAAGATTCATTTGTGTAGGCTCACCCACGATGGCCAGTGAAATTTCCCCAAGCAGCGGAAGAATTGCTTCAATTCCGTTAACTCCTGAAATTTCCTCCTCAGCAGTGGCGGAGAAGATGATGTTGAACGGTAAATCCTCTCGCGGGTAAAAATGAAGGAAAGCCGAAAGAAGAGACACCAGGCATCCGCCCGCATCATTGCTTCCCAAACCAAACAGCTTTCCTTCCTTCTCAATCGGTTCAAATGGATTCAGCGTATAGGCGGAGTTGGGCCTCACCGTATCGTGATGCGAATTGAGCAGCAGCGTGGGTTTAGAAAAATCGAAGGCAAGGTTTTTTACCCAAATGTTATTCAGTTTTCGATTGACAGGAATTTTTTTCTGTTCAAGGAATTGCTGAATCAAATCAGCGGTGCCGGATTCTTCACGGCTGAATGATGGAATGGAAATGAGTTTTTTCAGCAGGGAAAGCGCTTCGTCCAGCAGAAGAAAACCAACCGGAACTCCGCCCTTGGATGAGGGAGCGGAAGTGAGACTGTTAATTACGGATGAGGGTCCCTTCATGTTTTTTTTGAGAAGTCAGTAAAAGTATATCATCGGCATCACCAATCAGGACGCGATGAACGCCTTTAGCCAGCGCATTAAATGCATTATCCAATTTCGGAATCATCCCTCTGTCAATCACTCCCTTTGATTTCAGCTCTTCATAACGATTTCTGTCCAAATCATTCAAAACGGAATCATCATTGCTCACATCAAGCAACACGCCTTTTTTTTCAAAGCAGTAAATCAACCTCACGCTATATCTTACCGCAAGTGCTGCGGCTAAAGCCGCAGCAATCGTATCCGCATTGGTGTTGAGCAGTTGCCCGCTGGCATCAGCCGTGATGGAAGCGACCACTGGCAGTAATCCTCCGCAAAGCAAGTCATTAATAAGCCTGTCATTCACTTCTTCATAAATCACATCTCCGGCAAAGCCGAAATCCACTTCACCCACCGGCCGTTTGACGGATGGAATAAGTTTCGCGTCAGCACCACATAATCCGACACTCGCTGCACCAAGTGAATTCAATGCCGCCACGATGCTTTTATTGAGCCATCCCGCATAGACCATCGTAACGATTTTCAGAGTTTCGGCATCGGTAATACGCCTGCCGTTATGCATAACCGGTTCAATGCCGAGCCTGGAACTCAGCGCACTCGCCAATTTGCCTCCGCCATGAACAAGAATTTTTCTCTCAGGAATCTTGACAAGATTGCGAAGAAACATTTGGAGCTTTTTGTCATCATCCAAGATATTACCGCCAATTTTAATGATATGCAGATTTTCCATCTTCAGCAATTTCGAATGTACAAAGTTATATCGGTTCATCTCGTTGAAAATAACGTGAATGGGAATTTTTCGATGCTAACGGCTTGCAGTGCAGACTTCCCGAGCAAAACGAAAATTTTTCGCACACCTTTGGGGTGTAAATAAAAACGGCAGGTGCGCAGCCTGCCGTTTTCCTTTTCACGACTTTATTCTTACTGTCATCGGATGACTACCGGACATCGGATGACAACGTGTCATTATTATTTCATCACCACGACCCTTTGCATAAGGATATTGCGTTTCGTTTTCGCCTGCACGAGATAGGTGCCTGCGGGTAAATCAGCAGTACCGATTTCAACTATACCGGTTTGCGGATGTTTGATTTCCGCGATGCACTGCCCGTAAAGATTCATCAGACAAATTTCCTCTGCGCTGACTCTGGTGATGTCAACGTAAAGAACTTCGGTAACAGGATTCGGATAAATCTTCACTGATTCATTGTCTATCAGACTGATTGCGGCCGGCCCCTGAATTATGGTAATTTCGGCAGGCTCATGAAACACATCAACAGGCGCTTCCTCAGCCGACTCGGCTTCCACGTTGCTGAAGCTCAATCCCGTGCTGACATATATATCCTCCATGATAAAATCAGCTTTGATAGTGCAATTCAGCACACCGATTTTTCCGTAGCCGGAGGAATTGGACTGGTCGGTTTTTGTGATGGCGACTTCCACCACGCTGTGTTCAAAAAACGTTTCACTGAAGTATTCCATGTCAACGCCCGGAGTTCCAATCCATGAGTCGGTGGCTTCAAAATAAACTGTGCCTTCTTCAAACACCGTGTTGTCAAAGTCAATACTGAACACGATGCCGTAGAAATCCGTGAAGGGAATCGAATCGGTGCCGAGATATACGGGTACCTTAATAGCGCTGCCCGGAGTCAAGTCGCCCTCCGGCTCACCAAAGTACAGCAGCGGGTCGGCAGGCATTCCGTTTCTTGCGTTCCTGTCGTGAGTTCTGAAATAATTGGAACGTACAGCTTCCATGTCAAGACGGTTCACTGTTCCATTGCCGTTGCAATCCGCATGTTTGTTATTCACTCCGGTGCGCGAGGCTTGAGCCCAATCATCGCACGTCTGTCCTTTCCATTCGGTGGATGCGCGATAACGCGGGTAACCGGTTCTATTGAATGCGTGACCAAGCGCAAGAATGTCTTTCTTGTTTACAATGCCGTCCGCGTTGGCGTCACCGGGCCACACGCAGTCGTGTGTTTCCTCAATACTAACCTGGATGATGCCGGAACAACCGTTGGCATCGGTAACGCTACAAGAATATTGCCCCGGAACCAGGTTGAATATTTCACGCCCGGTCATCCCGTTATTCCAACGGAAAGTGTAAGGTGCGGTTCCGCCTGCAGCGGCAATGATTGCCGCGCCATTGTTCTGGGCACGACACGATTTGATGACTTCAGACGCAAGGTTAACGGCTCCATTGGTTGCAGTCAGTGCTGTAGAGTCGGAAATTCTGCATCCAATCGCATCTTCCACCGTGTAGCGGTAGGTGCCGGCTCGCAGGTTGTTGATGTTTTGCGATGCGGACGTGAATCCATCCGGACCTGTCCATTGAATATGGAAGGGGCGGTGCGGGCTGTAGATAAATAATTCTATCCATCCGTTGGCGGAATTTTCGCATGATGGATGATGTGGCGTGATGCCGTAAGAAAAATGTGTAATCGCATCGGTAACGGTGGTTGAATCCCGGATGACGCATCCCCTGGCGTCCTCCACGCGATAGCGGTAAACGCCCGCATACAACCCGCTGATGTCTTCGCTGGCGGAGGTGAATCCGTTGGGTCCCGTCCATTGAATATTGAATGGCGGGCGGTTGCTGTAGATGAACAAATCAACCGAGCCGTTATGCGCTCCGCGGCATGTTGTTCCCGTTGGCGTCACGCCATAGGCGAAATGCGTCACCGCATCTTCCACCCGGATGTCATTCACCGTCTTGACGCATCCGCGTGTCTGGTCGGTAATCGTCACGCTATAGTTACCAGCATAAAGATTGGCGATGTCTTCCTGCGCTGAAGTGAACCCGTTGGGTCCGCTCCATTGCACGCTGTAATTGTTATGGTTCAGATACACGGAAAGATTAACCGAACCGTCATGAGCGCCCCTGCACGTTGTAGCCGTTGGCGTGTAGCCGACCGAAAAATTTCCGGCTGCATCCGGCACGGTGATGCTCTGGATTTTGCGGCAGCCGCGCGTGTCCTCAATGGTTACACTGTAGTTTCCTGCATAGAGATTGTAAATATTTTGCTGTGCGGAAGTGAAGCCGTTCGGACCGCTCCATTGAACGGTATATTGCGTATGGAGGACAGGCTGAATAGTAATCGAACCGTCATGCGCGCCTGCGCAGGTGGTTGCCGTGGGAGTGTAATACAATCCAAAATTCCCTATCGCATCCTGCACGTTAATCGTACCTGTTTTTCTGCAGCCGCGCGTATCTTCAATCACATAATTGTAATCTCCCGCATAGAGTCCGGAAATATTTTGCTGATTGGAAGTAAAGCCGTTGGGTCCCGTCCATGCAACGGTGTACTGGGTGGTCAGCACGGGAGTAATTGAAATTGCTCCGTCATGTGCGCCCTGGCACGTGGTGGGTGTTGCGGTATGGTAAAGCCCGAAATTTCCAATGGCATCGTCAACACGGATGGAGCCGGTCATCCTGCATCCGCCACCATAGGTAATGGTGAAGTTGTACATACCTGCATACAAATTGGAAATATCCTCCTGCTGTGATGTAAATCCATTCGGACCTGTCCACTGAATCTGATAAGGAATGCCGTTGTTGTAAACCGTCAAATCAATCCTGCCGTCATGCGCGCCCTCGCAGGTGGTAGCCGTTGATGTATGTCCGAAAGCTAATTGACGAATGAATTTATCTGCAGAAGCCGTGCAGCCATTCGCATCCGTAACTGTCACATAATAAATTCCTGTTCCGGTATAATTGATTGCTTGCGTTGCCGCACCCGTTGACCAGCGATACATGAAGGGAGCCTCTCCATTCTGAGGTTCCGCCCGCATCACGCCACCCTGCGGGCACGTGTCGCCCGTGATGATGACATAATGCAAAGCCGTTTTTGTTTGCATGAAGCTGTCCACAGCCGTGCAGCCGTTGGTGTCCGTCACCGTGCAGGTAAACATCAGATTGCTTGCGGTGGAAAAGCGGAAGCGCGGGTCGCTGCCGTCCTGATGTGCTCCGGGGGTCCAGTCAAATGTGTAAGGTGTTACTCCGCCCGAAACATTAGCATGGAAATGCGTTACTCCCTGGCAATTGAAACTGTCTTCCACAACATCAGCCGTTAATTCAGCAGGAGCCGGGTTAATCACATAGCTGCCCGTTGCATTGCAATTATTTCCGTTGGTTACGGTCACCGAATACGTTCCAGCGTCAAGATTGAAGAGATTCCAGCTTGTTGAGCCGTTGCTCCATGATGCGTTGTGCGGTGTTAAGCCGCCCGCGGGGTTGATGCTGATGGCGCCTTTTTCACCATGACATCTGGGTTGCATCACCGTGGGGTTAATGCGCACGGTGTTCTGCTGCGCATTCACCGTGAACGCCACCGAACCTGTGCATCCGTTGGCATCGGTGACCGTACATTCATAATTGCCGGGAATATTCACGCGAATGGTGTCGCGTGTTTCACCGTTCGACCAGCGGTACGCGTATGGCGGTGTGCCCGGAGAAACATTGCTCAGGAATGCCGCCAGTGTGGTGATGCCGCCATTGCAGGGAATATCGCCTGAGTGATAAGCGCCCGCAGAAAGGCTGACAGGATTCGACTCAACAAGAAATGAAACAGTTTCGGTGCAACCGTGTGCATCGGTGGCTGTAACGGTATAATTGCCCGGACCAATATTTCTAACCGTATCGCCCGTCATGCCATTCGACCACGCGTAGGATACCGGACGCTTCGCCTCGCTGACCGGACCGGGATAAGCGGCTAACACGGCAGTGCGCGCCTGGCACGTCACGGGTCCGCTGTGATACATGCCGAGTGAAATCACCGCGTTGTGGTTCATGATTCCGAAGCTCTGGACAGCCGTGCAACCATACCTGTCGGTAATTGTGACCTGATAATTTCCCTGATGTTTGCCGGAAATCGTCATTGTCGTTTCGCCTGACGACCAGCGATAGCTGAAAGGCGCCCGCTCCTGCCCCATGCTCAGGATGCCGCATCGCCCCACCCCGGCACCGCAGGTGTCGGGGTAGCTGAAAATCCCTGTCACGCGCGGGGGTGAGCTGGTGCTGGATACAGGAAAGCTGGTGGTATAAGTGCATCCGTTGGCATCGCTTACCGTACAGGAATAATTTCCGGCAATGAGGTTGTTATTGACAAATCCCGCTGTTCCGTTTGACCACACGCATTGATAGGGCGCAGTGCCGCCAGCAAAGTTTCCGATGAATCCGCAGCTTCCTACTCCCGCTCCGCATGTATCCCAATAATTGAAGAAGCCTGTGGGACCGATTTGGTCCTGCACGCTGCCGATACTAAATGAGCGTGATGCGGTGCATGCGTTTCCGTCTGTCACGGTCACGGTGTAATTTCCCGGAGCCATGCCGGTAGCGTTAGCTCCGGTCTGTCCGTGCGACCAGGCATAGGTGTAGGTTGTATAGAAGTAGGGCGAATGAAAACCTTGCGCGGTGGCGCTGCCGTTCAAGCCGGTGCAGCGCGCAGGTTGAGTGGTGACATTGACGCCTGGTGTTGGATATTCCGTAACGGAATAGGTATGGGTATCCTTGCAATTGCGCGAATCGGTGATGGTGAGCGAATAATTGCCCGCTCTCAAATGATGAATCGTGGCTGCTTGCGAAGTAAACCCATGGGGTCCCGTCCAACTGTAAGTGTAAGGTGGCGTACCTGCGTTGATGGTGGGCTCAACAAATCCTCTCGCGAAACCCGCGCACGTTCCGTTGGTGACATACCCTCCGGGAAGAATATCCAGCACAAAACTGTTTACCCTGAACGTGTCGCTGTCCCGGCAGCCGTTGGCGTCCGTGACGGTGATGCGGTATAATCCTGCGAATAATCCGGTGATGTCTTTTGTATTAGCGGTGAAACCGTTGGGTCCTGTCCACTGATAAGCGTATGGCGGTGTCCCAGCGGTCACATTCGGGCTGATGCTGCCGTTGTTGCCGTCCGTGCAGGTAGGGGTGAGCAGTCCGCCTCCGGGAAGGATGTCAATTGCTTCGGCAGGAATATTCCACGTGTGGGTGTCTCTGCAATTTTTTGAATCAGTAATCGTGAGCGTGTAATCACCGGGCGCGATGCGAACCAAATCCTGCAGGCTGGAAGCGAAGCCGTTGGGTCCTGTCCAGTTGAACGTGTAAGGCGGTGTTCCCGCATTGATGGTGGGGCTGAGATGTCCGCTTGTTCCTTCCGGGCAAGAGCTCCCGAACACGCAGCCTCCGGGAAGAATATCCAGCACAAAACTGTTTACCCTGAACGTGTCGCTGTCATAACATCCGTGCGCATCGGTGACGCTGATGTGATACAAGCCGGCATATAATCCTGAAATGTCTTTGGTGCTTGCGGTGAATCCGTTGGGACCCGTCCATGAATAAACGTAAGGCGGAGTGCCGGCAGTGACGTTAGGCTGGATGCTTCCGTTGTTGCCGTCAACACATGTTGAAACCAGCAAACCACCCCCCGGAAGAATATCAAGCGGAGCGGTGACGGCACGCACACGAATGCCATTCATTCCCGTGCAGCCATGCGCATCCGTGACGGTTACAAAATAATCTCCCGCAGCAAGACCGGAGATAGCAGCATCCGTTGAAGTGAATCCATTTGGTCCCGTCCAATTATAAGTAAACGGTGGAGTGCCGTTGCCTTGAATGTTCAGGCTGATGGAACCGGTTGCTTTTCCGCAGGTGTCTTCACTGAACTGTCCGAGATAAGCATGGACGGTGGAAATGATATTGTGCACGTGAATGCCATTGGTGCCGGTGCAGCCATTGGCATCGGTCACCGTTACGAAATAATCGCCTTCATGCAAGCCGGAAATGCCTGCAGCGGTTGAAGTGAATCCGCTGGGTCCTGTCCAGTTATAGGAATAAGGCGGTGTTCCGTTGCCCTGAATATCCAGATTAATAAAACCTTTTCCGCTTGCGCAGGTGTCCTCACCGGATGAGCCGAGGTAAGCGTAAATAGTTGCTTCATTATTTATGATGGTAAATGTTTGCTGTGCCGTGCATCCGTTGGCGTCCGTTCCGGTCACGGTATAATCGCCCGGAGACAGGTTGAAGATGGAATCGGACGTTTCCCCGGTGCTCCACACTAATGAATAAGGCGGAGTGCCACCGCTGGTGCCTGCGTAAATTTTTCCGTTGTTGGCTCCGCAATAGGCCGGGTGAGCGCCACCGCTTATGGCAACGGTTGGTGCCGCAGTGACACTGAAGGAGTATGGCTCCGAACTGAAACACCCGTCCGCATCGGTTACTGAAACAGAATACGTTCCCACCGGCAAGCCTGAGATGGAATCACCTGTTGCGCCATTACTCCAGTTGTAGGTGTAAGGCGCGGTACCGCCTGTAGTCGTTACTTTGATAGCGCCATCCGATGATTCGGGGCAGGTAGTTTGCGTAATGGAAACAGCGGTCACTGTCAGCAACACCCCGCTGACCGAGAGCGTGTAATATTCCGCGCGCATGCAACCGCCCGCATCAGTAACAGTTACGGTATAGTGTCCTGTGCTGATGCCGGCAATGGAATCGGTTGTGGCGCCCGTACTCCATGAATAAGTGTAAGGTGGCGTTCCACCGTTCACTGCCGCAATGCGGATTTTTCCATCTGCCGCACCGCAGGCAGATGCCGGATAGACAACGGAGGAAACCGAAAGGCTCACGCTGTCGCAAGGCACAGCGGCCATCAGCCTCGATAAATTCAAAAGAGAAATAATGGAAAGCAGAAGCGCAGTTCTGCAGAAAACTGGACGAATCATGATGGTTAGGTTTGGTTTAATTCGGTTTTAATACGGAAAGGTTGAAAACTTTGTTACTGAAATTCTTTTATCCTGAAATTCTTTTATCCTGAAAACCCAAAACCATTCTATTGCGTAACACAGCATTCATTTTTAAAAGAAATCGCTTGTCAAAAATTTTCAAAATAGCAGGAGTTGCCTTCCTGTTTCTTCTCTTAGGAGGGATAGTTACCTGGCATTATCTGCCCACCATCATGGCAAAAGCCATCGTAAATGAATGTGAAGGATTGCACGTAATACCAAAAAAAATAAAGCACTCCATCAATCAGAGAGTGGATGAAGTGCCGAAGGTACTGGACTCATTAAAATCGGAAGGTGTGTATATCACTCTTGACGACCTCATCAAAGCGATTGATGAAGCAAAACAGGAAGAAATAATAAAAACCATTGACGTTCTTGAACATGCCAAACTTCAAAATACCGATCAGGTGATTCGCATCGTGCTTGAAAACATGGATTTCGGAAAACTGGAGAACGAAAAGCTGATTGCCACCGCAAAACGAAAAATGAAGATGAGCGATGTGAAGCGAGCGATGAAGATGATTCGCGAAAACGGAAAGCCTTATTTACTCACCATTCCTATAGGTAAGGAAACTCTGAAAAGCATCCTGCTGGAAAAGAAGAGAAAAATAGAGGCGGAGCTGAATTCATAATTGGACAGAACATGTCAT
>DATLYB010000029.1:0-5199 GCA_035575215.1 Chitinophagales bacterium | reverse complement strand
AAACCGGATTGGAGAAGGAAGGCACCCCCCCCTCTCGGCTCCGTTTCTAAATTCTCTCCAAGTGGATTCTTTCATGGAAAGAAATTCCAGCAGTGTGGAAAATTTATGTACAGAAGGCTGTGGGATTGGGCTATTTTGGGGCGCGCAAAAAAATAGTTTAGAGTTTGGTTTTATCCCCACCGAAGACAGAACTCTAAACTCTAATCTGAAAAATGTAAACTAACAAAAGGTGAAACTAACATCACTCAACATCAAAGGCTTCAAGAGTTTTCCTGAGAAGACATCCATCCATTTCAATGAAAGTATTACCGGAGTGGTTGGACCCAACGGAAGCGGCAAATCCAATATCGTTGACGCCATTCGCTGGGTGCTGGGCGAACAGAAAACCAGCAGCCTCCGCTCGGAGAAAATGGACAACCTGATTTTCAACGGCTCAAAGGAACGCAAGCCGTCAGGAATGGCGGAAGTGTCGCTGTCATTTGAAAACAACAAAGGGCTCATCCCCAGCGAATTCAAAGACATCACGATTACGCGCATCCTGCACCGCAATGGGGAGAGTGAGTATCGCATCAACAATGTCCCGTGCCGCCTGAAAGATATCACGGGCTTATTCATGGATACGGGCGTAGCAAGCGACTCCTACGCGATTATCGAGCTGAAGATGATTGACGAAATCCTCAACGACCGCGAGAATTCACGCAGGCGTTTGTTCGAACAGGCTTCCGGTATTTCAAAATACAAAATCCGCAAGCGGGAAACCCTCAACAAACTGACGCTCACCGACACCGACCTTGCCCGCGTGGAGGATTTGCTTTTTGAAATCGGCAACAACCTGAAGGAACTGGAATCGCAGGCTCGAAAGACAAAACGCTACCATGCTCTGAAGGATGAATACAAAGCGCTGAGTCTCCAACTGGCAAGGATGCAGGTGGCACGCCAGCGTGATACGTTTCAGCAAATCGAAGCGCAGAAGCAGGAGCAGGATGACAAAAGACTGGAAATCGAAACGCGCATCACGCAGGTGGAAGCCGAAATCGCCAAAGAGAAAACCGCACTGATTGAGAAGGAAAAAAATCTCACCTCGCGCCAGAAAGAACTGAACGAGCTGATTAACGCTATCACCAAAAAGGAAAGCGAGAAGAATCTCGCCAATGAGCAGGTGCGTTTTTTGAACGAGCGCATCGCTCAGCTGCAAAAACAAACGGGGGAATCGGAAGCCGGAATCGTCAAGCTCACCATGCAGTTGGAGCAAATCAACGAAAAGCGCATCCTGCAGAAAAGCAGCCTGGAAGCCTTCGTGAAGGAGTTGGAATTCAAGCAGCAGGAGATGACGGGCGTGAAGCAGCAGAACGACCAACTGAAAACCGAACTCGACACACTGCGCGAATCCAATCAGGCGCTCGAGCGGCAGGTCCATGACTTGGAGAAAAAAATCGCCATCAACACGGCAGAAAAGGAAAACCTCACTGCCGTCATTTCGCAGAACACCGGCAAAAACAAGGAGCTTGAAGAGCAGATTGCCCGCCTGCACACCGAATCAGAATCGGTGAAAGCGGAGATTGACGCCAAAAAGAATAAACTGGAAACGCTGTTGAAGGAAGAAGAAAAACTACAGGCGGAAATTGAAAAAGCCGAAAATGACTTGCGCGGGCTGGAGCAAACGCATTCCAAAGAAAGCCGCAAGCTGGATTCAAAAAGGAACGAATACAGCCTGAACAAAAGCCTCGTTGACAGCCTCGAGGGATTTCCGGAGTCCATCAAATTTCTCAAGAAGAAATCGGAAACCGCCCGCGAAGCGCAAATGCTGTCTGACATTTTCTATTGCGGTGAGCAATACCGTGCTGCCATTGAAAATTTCCTGGAGCCCTTCCTCAACTACTTCGTGGTTGACGACATCAAAGAAGCCTACGAATCAATCAACCTGCTCTCGGACGCTTCCATCGGGCGCGCAAACTTTTTCATCCTGAAGAAATTTGAAAACTACCAGCGGAAGCCGAAGCAAGCTATTTCCAACGCCATCCCTGCCCTGGATGTGGTGGAGATAGACGACAAGTACAAACAGTTAGCTGCGTTCCTGCTGGATAATGTCTATCTGGTGGCTGAGGATAAGTTCAGCGAGAGCGAAATGTCAGCAGAGAATGCCATCCTGCTTTCAGTGAACGGGAAATACATCCGCACCGGTTATTCCCTGTCAGGCGGTGCGCTGGGGCTGTTTGAAGGCATGCGTCTTGGACGCATCAAAAACCTTGAAAAACTGAAGGACGAAATCCGCGAGCTGGAAAACCGAGTGAAGGAATACGAATCGCAGATGGATGATTTGCATAAGAAAATTGCTTCGCTGAAATCATCCTCCAGCCAGCAGGCGATTGAAGCGGTGCGTGAAGACCTGAGCCGAACCGGTCCGAATCTGGTTTCGCTGCTCACCAGGATTGAAAACTTCCAATCGTTCATTGCCGAAAACCTCATGCGCAACAGCGGCATCACCGGCAAAATACGGCAGCTTGAAACGGAGAACGAGAAGCTGAGAATTCAGTGGAACGACCTGCTTTCCAGAAAAGAAAAGAGCGGGATGGACTATGAGCAGTTGCTGAGCCGCTTCAACGCGGTGAGCGAATCGCTGGCGAAAACTACGGGGGAATTCAACGAGAAGAATATCGAATTCCACCGCCAGCAGAACCTGTTGCACTCACTGGAGCAGGAATCCGGTTTTGCTGAGCGTCAAATCGGTGAGCTGCGCGCCCGCATCAGGCAGGCACAGCAAGAAATAAAACTGGATGAGGAAAAGATGGCACAGCAGCACGAAAAGCTTGGCACACTCGAAAGTGAGTTGATTGCATCTTACACAGAAAAGGAAAACTTTCAAAAGACCCTGACGGAAGCCGAAGCGCAATACTATGACGCCCGCGGTGCCATCAACGAATTAGAAGAGCAACTGAAAACCCACCAAAAGAACCGCGCACATATTGATTTGCTGCTGAACGAAATTAAAGACAAATCAACGGAAATGCGAATTGAGCTGAATGCCATACGAGAGCGGCTCTCAGTGGAGTTCAATGTGAACCTCGATAGTCTGATGGAAGGGCAGCCGGAGGAAGGTTTGATTGAGGAGGAAGTGCGTGAGAAAGCGCTGAAGGTAAAATCGCGTCTCGACAACTTCGGAGAAATCAACCCGATGGCGGTAGAGGCGTTTGAAGAGATGCAGAAACGCTATGAATTCATCACCACGCAGAAAAATGATTTGCTGGAAGCGAAAAAATCGCTGATGGAAACCATCAGCGAGATAGAAGACACCGCCAAGGAAAAATTCATGGAGGCGTTTGAAAAGGCGCGTGAGAATTTCCAGAATATCTTCCGCACGCTTTTCTCCGAAGAGGACACCTGCGACCTGATTCTGCTGACGCCCGACAACCCGCTGGAATCGGAAATCGAAATCATCGCCAAGCCCAAGGGCAAAAAGCCGCAGACGATTAACCAGCTTTCAGGGGGGGAGAAATCCCTGACGGCTCTGGCAATTCTTTTTGCATTGTATCTGCTGAAACCAGCACCCTTTTGTGTGCTGGATGAAGTAGATGCCCCCCTCGATGATGCAAACATTGACAAGTTCAACAAAACGATACGTCATTTCTCCAAAGATTCGCAGTTCATCCTCGTCACCCACAACAAGCAGACGATGGCAAGCGTGGACGTGATTTACGGGGTAACGATGCCTGAGAATGGCGTGTCGCGCGTGGTGCCGGTGGATTTCAGAAGCCTGAATTAGCTGCTTAATATCCCCTACTCCATCACTACCTTCTTGACCATCGCCATGTTTTCCAATTCAAGGTGCAGCCCGTAAACACCTTTAGGATAAGTTGTTAAATCAATGATGATGGAATTCTGAGCGGAATTCTTACACACGAACTGCATCACCTTTTGTCCGGTGATATTATAGACAATGAGCTTGCTTCCTGAGATATTTTTTCCGATAATCAAAACATTCACTTTCCCGGTGGCTGGATTTGGAAAAACATCCATCACCGGAGCATCGGGTACATTCACTCCCACGCATTCATCCACTCTCACATTCACCACGGTGCTATTGGTGCATCCGGCAACATCGGAATAGACATACGTTATGAAATGATTTCCGACTCCCGCTGCCGATGGATTGAAAGTGTTTCCAGAAATACCATTGCCGGTAAGCTGCCCGCCTGCCGGAACCAGCGTAAGCGTGACAGGACCTTCATACAAGCAGTGCACTGCATTAAGTCCTGCGATGGATACTTCAGGAATATCATTCACGGAAGTGACAAGCGAATGTGCGCCTGTACATCCGTTGGCATCGGTATAAGAGTAGGTAATTGTATAGGGACCGCCCGCTCCTGCAAGAGCGGGGTCAAACGCATTGGCAATTAAACCCGGTCCGCTGTAGGAACCTCCGGGTGGATTTCCGGACAGCAATACTACCGCATCCTCCACGCAATAGAGGGGAGCTAATCCTGATAGTGACACCACGGGCAGCGGCTGAACAAATGTGGATATGGTCTGCGAGTTGCTGCATCCGTTATTGTCTGTATAAGTGTAAGTTATTTGCTGGATGCCCGTTCCGGCAATGCCGGGGTCAAATGTATTTCCTGAAACACCATTGCCGCTGAAAATCCCTCCGGCAGGAACGCCTGACAGAATCACCGGTGAATCATTCAGACAATACTCGGTGCCGATACTCGCAAGGGAAACAACGGGCAGCGGATTGACGCTAATGCCTTGGTTTGCCATGGAGGTATTTCTGCAACCAATGGTATCGGTAAATGTGTAAGTGATGATATAAGGACCGCCTGCCCCGGCAAGCGATGGAACAAAGGTGTTCCCGACAATGCCCGTTCCGCTGTAAGTGCCTCCGGAAGGCGTTGCCGTCAGGATAACAGGGGAATCGGTGACGCAATATTCATTGGGTGAAATATTGAAGGTAATGACCGGCTGGTCAGTGACGATGGTGGTTTGTGTTTGCGAGCCATCGCAGCCGTTAGGGGCTGTGTAATGATAAGTAATTTGATGCACTCCTGGTCCGGCAAGAAACGGGACGAATGTGCTACCGCCCGCTCCCGGTCCGCTGAAGGCGCCTCCGGGAGGATTTCCTGTGAGTGCAGCAGCCGGTTCGTTGATGCAATAGTCAGGATTTAATCCGGTGAAGGTGACGGCAGGCGCCTGTCTCACTGTCAG
>DATLYB010000028.1:0-5279 GCA_035575215.1 Chitinophagales bacterium | reverse complement strand
GGAGCGCATCTTTTGGGCAAGCAGTTGCTCGCTGATGTCTTTGCGGAACTCATCCTTTATCCTGATGATGGATTTGCCATAGTATTCTTCCAGTTTTTCCTCCGAGCCAATCATGCTGACAAAGTAGCGGATTCTGCGGTCCAGTTCGCCCTCCACTTCGTCTTCATTCACCGTAAGGCTGTCCAGTTCCGCCTGTTCCACCAGCATCTTCTGAGCGAGCATCTGGTCGAAGATGGCGCATTTGAAATCTTCAGAAGTTTCAGCGCCCTCCAGCTTCATCTGCTGATATTGCAATTCGACATCCGAGTGGAGGATAATCTTGTCGCCTACAATGCCGTCAATGCGGTCAACCAGGGTACGCTCTTGCTGCGCGGCAGCGGGAAGGGGAAGCGTCCATAGCCCGAAGGCCACCGTCCACTGTATAATGCCGGAATGGTTTTTCATCATCGAATTTTCAAAATCACCGAATCTCCAGATCATTCGTAAATCTCAAACTTATTGCTGCGCTGTGCTTCCAGATAGATGTTTTCATAGGTAGAACGGATGAGCTCCACTTTTCGCTTGTTTAAAATTATTTTTTCAATATCATCTTTCACAAACTCAAAGGGAGCTGTTTCCCCCTTTTTTTTATAATCATTCACCTTCAGCACGTAATTGAACAGCGAGTCGCTGACTGTTACGATTGATTTAAAGGCAACAGCCGTTTCCAATTGTTGTTTTTTGACGGGGATATTTTTATACACCAGCGTAACTTCATGCCATAATGAGTCACTGAAGGAAAAATCGGAAGCATACTGATGGCAGTAATCTTCCAATTTTATTCTGTTCAACTCAGCGGTGGAAGTCATCCATAAAATGACGGAGTCAAGCTTGGGGGCGTTCGTGGGAGTTTTCACGTAATGCATCTGCAAGATATCATCGCTGAGGATGAAGTTGTTTTTATACTCGGTGAAATAGGATGAAAGCACTTCGTCAGTCACCACAGAGTCGAGCTTTTGCAGAATTAACTCTTTCTCATAAAGGTAGAGTAATAGCGATTCGCGGTAGTCAGCCACCTGCTTTTCAATGTTAATATTTTCGGGTGGAAGATAGAGCAGCGCCTTTTGAATCATCAGTTTGCGCTTTATCCAATCGTCAATATAGGTTCTTACCACGCTGGCGCTGTCGCTCGTTTTACCTGCGCTTTTCACCACCGGCTCAATGTCCGAATAATACAGGTAGGAATCATTCACACGGGCGAGGGGCTTTTCACCGCCTGCGATTTCATCACGCTGAAAATATGTGCACGAAGAACAAAAAATCAGCGGCAGGCTTAGAATCAGCCACAACGAGCTTGAATTTTGAAGTCTGAAATGAAAACGAAGTACAGTATAAAACGTAGGACTAAAACTCAAAGCTCTCAATTCTGCTTTATCAGCGTGTTAAATACATCCTGGTTGACCTTCACCGGATACTTTTCGCGAAGCTGGCGAATCCATTCTTTTTCCAGATATTCCTGATAATCGGAAACGATGAAACCGCGCGCCTCATCAAGCGACTTGGGAGTGGGAGGAATTACTTTTTTCACCTGCACGAACATGATGCTGCCGTCAGCATTGGGAAAATCAGCCGAAAGACCTTCCTTCCATTCTATTTTGTCAATAAGCTGCGACTGTCCCTTCTCATAAATTCCCTGTTGCATGGTGAGCAGGCTATTCAGGGAATCTTTTGCATTCACCTTTTTGAGCACCGCTTCCGTATCAAGCTTTCCTTTTGAAAGGAGCTTCCGTGCAGTTTTTGCCGTTTTAGCGTCTTTAGCAGTAAAGATGATGGCATTGAGTCTTTTATCCCACATGTAATTGTTTTTATTCTGCTCATGAAAGGCTTTGAGTCCGGCTGTATCCTGCAGAGCTTTTGACCAAACTTTCTGGTCGGTGAGGGCGAACAGCAGTGTGCCGTCACGGTACTCCTGCATCAGCGCTTTGAAATCGGGATATTTGCTTTCAAGCTGGCTGTCCTGATATTCAAGGCAAACCTTCTCTGCATATTTGTTGTAGAGGTCGGTGTAAATCTTGAAGGGAAGGGCATCCCGTTTTTTTGATTGCTGCGTTTCAATGAAGTCAACAAAATCTTTCTGTGAATAGACTTTACCGGCAAACTCGAAAAGCGGCTTGTCAAGCCCGGTCTTGTCAGCGATGGTGATTTTGGGATTCGACAATTCCTTCTCAATTTTTTTGAAAAGCGCCTCTTTGTTTTTTTGATTTTCCCGAAAGTTGTTTTCCTTTTTAATTCGTGCCACGAGCACTTCGGTTGCCAAAGCAGAGCGCGAATCACGCTCAACCCGTTTCTTCAAATCGGCTTTTGCCTCTTCATAAGTCGGTATGCCGGGCTTGCTGATGCGCTTAATGATGTGCCAGCCGTAATCGGTTCTGACCGGTTCGGATATATCTCCGTCTTTTTCAAGGGCGAAAGCCGCTTTCTCAAATTCCATCACCATTTTGCCGGTGCTGAATTCGGGCAGCACGCCTCCCTTGCCTGCTGAAAGTTTGTCTTCCGAATGCTTTCTTGCCAGTTCTTCAAACGAAGCACCGTTTCTGAGCTGCTGCAGGATGTCATCGGCTTTTTTCTTTGCCTCTGCCACCTGTTCAGGGGTGGCTCCTTCGGGCGTTTTAATTAAAATATGCGCGACATTGATTCTGCCTTGAGCGGGGCGTTTGTCCAGCACTTTGATAAGGTGATATCCGAACTTGGTTCGTACCGGCATAGAAACCTGACCAACAGGGGTGGTGTAGGCGGCTGTTTCAAAAGGATATACCGTCTGCATCACCGTGAAGTAGCCGATGTCCCCGCCATTATCCTTCACGGAGGGGTCGGCTGAGTTCTCCCGGGCAAGTTTTTCGAAATCTTCCCCCTTTACGATACGCTTACGTAGTTCCATGGCTTTGTTGTAAGCCTTTAATGTGTCGGCAGGCAGTCCTTCGCCTTCCACACTGACAAGGATGTGGCTGGCACGAACCTCGTATTTTGACCGCTCATAAGCCTCTTCCAGCAGATTATCGGTTACTTCGCGGTCTTGCAGGTAGGATTTGGCGAGCTGCTGGCGGTAGCCTTTCAGCTCGTCTTTGATGGATTGAATCGTATCCATGCCAAGCGACTCAGCTTCTTTCACCTTCAGCCGGAAATTGATGTACAACTCAAGATATTCATCCAGTGACTTTTTAGAATAGGCGTTGTCATCATTGATGTTGTTTTTCCGGTAAACATAGTCGAACTCGGAAAGGAGAACTTCATTGTTCCCGAAGGTAAAAAGTATGGGGCTGCCGGCAGGTGATTGAGCAAATGTCAGCATGGCAAAAATGAGCAGGGCTGAGTTAATCAGCGGCTTCAGTAATCTGTGCATTTTCAATTAGTGATTTGAAGTTAGCGTCAAGATTAAAACGGGTTGCAAAAATAAAAAAATATGCGCAGGGAATTTGCGGGGCAGGGTGTTTAAAGAATTTTAACAAAAGGAAGAAAAGAAGCTCTTTTTTCAATTCCCCCCGCGCAATATATCTCCTCTCAATTACTCAGCCCGTTGCCGCGTATCAGATGGATGAATCCGCTGAGGATGTTTGAGTTTTTCCTTACCCCCTCCACCCGTATCTCATACACCGTGCATACATAATAGTACACCCCTTCCTTCATCGGCTTGCTGTTGTTGATGTCCCTGCCGTCCCAGCGAATTTCGGGGTCATCGGTTTCGAACACCAGCGCCCCCCAGCGGTTGTAAATCTTCATGTCAACCCGGTCTATAAAGCGGTAAGGCTTGATGGGGATGAAGTAGTCATTTTTCGAGTCGTTGTTGGGCGTGAACACATTGGGCAGCTTGTAACAGGGGCAGTTGTCAACGCAGGCAATGTTGCTGTAGGGGCTTTCATTGTCAAAGCTGTCAACGGCAGTGATAGCGTAGCATCCGGCAAGCGAGCTTTCGGAGCCGTGAATGAAGGTGGTGTCGGTAACGGCAGCTATGCGCGTCAGTCCATCGCTCACCGAGTCGGAATAGTAGATGTGATATTTAACAATCTCAGGCTCGCATCCCTGCGCGGTTGAATTTTTCCACGAAAGGATGTTCTGGAATGCCTCCGGACCCGAAGAGCACACATCCCCGTCAGTCACTTCGTTGCAGTTATTTTTCACGGTGAGCAGAGGGGGGCAGGGTGGAATGGTGTCAATGGGGCGGGCGCACACCTGCTGGGAATTGTTCAGCAGCGTGTCGCTTAATCCTTCCGATGAATAATCGCCCACGCTCATCACATAGTAGCAGTAGAGCGAATCATTGGTAAGCCCGGAGTCGGTGAATGAGTCAGCCGTAACGGTAGCCAGCGGCTCAAACAGTGCGGTGATTTTATTTTGACGAAACACCCTATACTGGAAATTCAGCCACGGCACATTCTCCTGCCATTTCAAATCCAGCGCATTGTCTCTGGATGCTACGGTGAGGTACACCGATGAGGCGATGTCGCTGCCGCCTAAGGAATCACCGTTGGCAAAAAAACGCACCTGGTAGGAATAGGGATGGTCAATGGTGTTCAGCTGCGTATCGGTGAAGGTGGTGTCTTTCAGGTTGCCGAAAAACTGATTGCTGAAGGAGGCGACTTCCACAAGATTATCACCGGTAAAGCCTGTTGACCTGTATAGCTTGTAGGAGTAAGGGCCCGTGAGCTGTGTGGTGTCGAGGTTATTGGCATCGGCAATGGGGCGGTACCAGGCGACAAAAATGTTTCCGCTGGTGCGGTCAGTCTGTGTCACGCTCACATTTTTAATCACGGGTAAATCGCGTTTCAGCTCCGCGCAGGCTTCATTCGAGGGAAGGCTTTCCACTTTGTTGTAATATAAACCCGATTGAGTGCGCTCGGCAAATTCAGCCAGTATGCGGTAGCAGTACAGGCGTCCGCGGTTCACGTCCGTGTCGGTGAATGAATAGGTGCGGATATGTTCGGCAATTTTCACATATCCCTTTCCCGCCAATCCCGGCTGGCAGGTGTCAACGGCAAAGGGGTTGGAAGCTTCCCGTCTCCAGATTGAAAACCCAATGAAATCGGAAATGGAATCGCAGTGGTAAGGATTATTCCATGTGAGTATGATTTGTGCGCCCTGTGCCTGCGCCTGCAGGTTTTCGGGGGGAGGCCCCACTACTCGTATTATCCATGTTTTTAAGTCAACAAGGGGAATCGTGAAATTATCTTCTGCTTTAAACACCACTTCGTAAAACTGACGCCTGATGTGGTGGCAGTCGGTCTGCCATTGAAAGACGCCCGTCA
>DATLYB010000027.1:0-4513 GCA_035575215.1 Chitinophagales bacterium | reverse complement strand
CAGAAATTCCAGTTCATCAAGATATTCATGCAGCAGCGGTTCAGGCTGCATAGGAGTGATTAATCCAATAAGGATGGCACGTTCTTCAACTCCGTTGGCTTTGCTTTTGATTTTTACAGGCTCTATCAATAATGTCCGTTTTTTAATTATTATGCCCGAACTGGTTACGGCTATGCATTTTTATAAACATCACTGAATAAAAATAAGATTCCCTTACGGGATATAGGCGGGCAAAAGACCACTATGATTCATTCAGGCTATCGGCAGTTCATAGCTGAAATGCGCCTTGCACCACAGAATCAACTCCCTCACCTCTTCGGGATTGAGCATCTTCAGCGCCTTCTTCAGCTCCTTCTGAAATAATTCAGGGTCAAAACTCACCTTCTCCAGTATAGCCTTAGAGTATTCCAGCATCGTGGTGCTATGCATTGCAGGTTTTCAGGTTTGAAAGCAAAGATGTAAAGCTCAAGTTAAAAAATCGCGGAGTAGGGAGGTAAAAAATTTTAAAATAGTTATCCACATTTATCCACATAGAAATAAGGCGGTTCTCGAAAGTTTCGCTTAAAACCGGCAATCCCTCAGTTAATAAGTGCGAGGAGGAAAAATTTTACCGACATTATCTGCAAGCTGCAATCTAATCCTCCACCCTCTTGATTTCAAACCCAATCACCTCCAGAGGGTTTTTGCCTTTGAAATGCGAGCCTGTCTTGCCGGAATAGTAGCAGGAGAAAATCAACCCGCGCAAGCCGAAATCGAGCTGACGGAAGACAGAGGAAAGCATCCCGTTGCTGTTATGCGAGTTCACCATTTTGCTGACGAGCCATTTCAAAACAAAATCCGGCATGTAGGAGAGCATGGAGAGCACCCTGTTCAAATCATGGATGTCGCTTTCGGGAGCGCAGGCTGTCAGGTTGTCAATATATTCGATGGAGCCTGTTTCGGAAAAGGCAGGGAAATCTTCATTTTTGGGGAGGAGAATGTCTCCGATTCTCACCAAACTTTTCTTTGCACGGGGACTGAGGCTTGTCATTGATTTCCTGTTAGCTGCTGACTTAATTTCTGCGAAAGGGCCATTATAGTTAATGACGGATTGATACCTGGCGCATTGGGATAAATGCTGCTGTCTGCAATAAATAAGTTTTTAAATCCATGCACGTTGAATTCCGGACTTACCACCGATTTTGCCGCATCCGTACCCATCACGCATCCCCCCATCAGATGCAGTCCGAAATAATAGGGCGAGCGAATAATCTCCTTCGCACCACTGGTTTTGAGGATATTGATTACTGCTTCCAATCCATCATCCCTTTTCTTTTTATCGGAATCAGTAAGCGGTTTCTTCACAATCATCTTTCCTTTTTTATCTATGCTGATTTCTCCCGAATTTTCATCGCGAATTGCCACCTCTATGCACGCCATCCTCGTGTAATGGCGCATGATGTTCTGATGCTTTGCGCCTATCACGTTGAACAACATCGCGATGGAAATGGGCGGAGCGAAAACATTTTCGAGCTTGAATCCATTCTTGCGGAAGTTCGGGTCTTTGGATGCCACCGTCTGGAAAAATCCTTTGTGAGAATTGACCGGCTCGTCAAAAATACCGAATGTCATCCATTGCGGGTGTGATGAAAAGTATTTTCCAAGAGCAGAAAGCTTTTGTTTAAACCCCGATTTCAAAAGCAAGCTTGTCGTTCCGAATGAGCCGCCTGCGAGAATGAGGTTCCGCGAGTAATACTCCACCTGCTTATTATCCTTCAGTCCAAACACGCGTGCCCACTCGTTGTTCACGTCAATCCTTTCCACCATCACTTCGGGAATGATTTCCAAACCCTCCTTCTCTGCTTTCTGAACATAAGCTACCAGCGAACTCTGCTTGGAATCACGGTGACATCCGTTCAGGCAGGCGATACAGTCATTCCCCCTTTCAAAGGCACAATCACTCTGTCCTTTCCGCAAGTAATGCCATGTGTAGCCAAGCTTTTCACACGCTTCCGAAAACAAAACAGCGTTTCGGTTTCTTTCCGATGGAACAAACGTATGCAGACTCAGATGCTTCTCCACCGCATCATAATAAGGCGCCATTTTCTCTGTCGTGAAAAAATCAACGCCTGATTGCTGCCGCCATGAATCAAATGCCATATCATCAAACCTGTCGAGCAGGCATTGGTTGACAATGGAAGTTCCTCCAACAATTCTCGCACGAAGGAATGCCATGCGGGCTTCGGCATCGAATTCAATACCTCCGCCCCAATAAATCCGGGCAGACGCATCGGCTTCGTTGCGCGGAAAGGTTTCCTTGCGGAAAAATTTTCCGGCTTCGAGCAGCAGGCATTTGGCACCTGCTTTATTCAGATGATAGGCAAGATTGCCACCGGAAGGACCGGAACCAACGATGATATAATCGTACACCGGTTTAGGATTGTGCTTCCAACGTGTAAAGCGTGCGACTGGAACTATCACACAATGGCACAAACTGACGGTACAATTCAGCCACGTTCTCGGTAGTCATCCACTGATAGTTTTTGAATCCCATATCAATCATGTTGCGCAGTTCCAATTCTAAAATAAGAGTGTAGGAAGGAGCGGTAAGGTCGGTCAGCAAGCGCATTTTTGGCGGCTTTTTGTGTTTTTTAAACTCATCGAGAATTTTCTTCCGGATATCAATGGCTTCCTTGGCGTGGCCAAATTTCAGCCTGAATTCCATTCGTTCGATTATCATGGGTTATTTGTTCTAGGACAAATGTAAAAACAACTTGCAACTGTGAATAAAATGCGGGCTATAAAATATTTAGCCTCTTTTTCTCTGCAATGCAACCTCTATTTTCGTATCTTCATCTCCCTATTTCACCCGCTGGTTTTCCCGGATTTTTAAGGTGATTTTTTGAAGATGCAAGACCTTTTTTATTCTTTTAAGGACAACTGCGGCATCGGGCTGATTGCGAATATCCGCAACCAGCCTTCACGCAAGCTCACCGATGACGCCATCACCGCGCTGAGCCGCCTCACGCATCGCGGAGCGGTTGCCGCTGACGGCAAGAGCGCTGACGGCAGCGGTTTCCTTTTCTCCATGCCGGACGCCTTCATGCGCGATGTGGCAAAAGCTCACGGGCACGACCTTCAGACGAAGTTCGCAGTAGCGATGATTTTTTTTACCAAAGAAAATCAGAAGCAAATCTTCACTGACATCTGCACCCAGAATGACTTGAAAGTGCTCTTCTACCGCAGCGTGCCCGTGAATACGAAAATTCTGGGAGTGCAGGCGTTCGTTACCATGCCGGAAATCACGCAGGCGTTTGTCGTTCCTGCTTCGCTGATGACGCACACGCGATTCTCCAGCTACCTCTACCTCACCCGCAAGCAAATCGAAAACACGATTGGATACAAAGACGATTTCTACATCGCATCTTTTTCCGACAGGGTGATTGTCTACAAGGGCTTGGTGATGTCCAACAGCCTCGCTGATTTTTATGCAGACCTGCGCCATCCGCTGTTTGCCACCGGCTTCGCCATGTTTCATCAGCGGTTCTCTACCAACACCCTTCCGAGATGGGCGCTGGCACAGCCTTTCCGCACGCTGGCGCATAATGGCGAAATCAACTCCATCGAAGCGAACCGCTATAATGCGCGGGTTTATACCGAAGATGCCGACAGCCCGGTGTTTACGAAGGAGGAGCTGAACAAGATTCTTCCAATCCTTCAACCCGCTACCAGCGACAGCGGAAGCGTGGATAATGTGTTTGAGTATCTGATTGAGAACGGCAAAGATTTTTTCAAGGCGGTGCGTTCGATGTTTCCTCCGCCCTGGCAGAACCTTCCCAAGGTCGATTCAAAAATCCGCGCCTTTTACGAATACACCTCCACCAACAGCGAAGCGTGGGATGGTCCGGCAGCGGTGAATTTTACGGACGGCCGCTATCTGGCCTGCGTGATGGACCGCAACGGATTGCGCCCGGCCAAATACATCATCACCAAAGACGACCGCCTCTTGATTGCGAGTGAATTGGGGGTGCTTGACATTCCGGAAGAACTGATTGAAGAGCAGGGGAAACTCAACAGCGGTGAAATTATCGCGGTGGATACGCGTCACGGAAAAGTTCTGAAAAACGAGGAGGTGCGCTCGTTTCTGAAAGAATCGCAACCGTATGAGCGATGGCTGCACGAGCACCAGATTTATATTGTAGAGCACGTGGAGGAAAATTTCATTGAACACTCCGATTATGTGTATGAAAATCTCATGGCACTGCAGCGCTATCACAATTACACCAACGAAGTGGTGGAATCCATTATCCAGCCGATGGGTAATGAGGGGAAAGAAGAAACCGGCTCCATGGGCGATGACACCCCGATGGCTTGCTTCAGCAACATCCAGCGCAACTTCACCGACTTCTTCCGCCAGCGTTTCGCGCAGGTGACCAATCCTCCCATTGACCCGATTCGCGAAAAGCTGATTATGTCAACCAGCGTCACGATTGGGGCGAGGGGAAATGTGCTGAAAGAAATTCCGGAAAATGCG
>DATLYB010000026.1:0-11963 GCA_035575215.1 Chitinophagales bacterium | reverse complement strand
AAAAGAAATTTCAGAAGCTTCTGGCTGAGTTTGACGATGCCGCTTCCGCTGAGCAGCAGAATGCGGTGATTTCAGGAATCAATACTCTGCGCAATGATTTTGCCACCGCCCAGTCGCTGGTTTCGATTCGCCACACGGTTGACACTACCGACAAATTCTATGAAGCCGAGCAGAATTATTTCGACAAAAGCTCACCGGTGTTCGAAGGGCTGATTCACCGCTATTATCAATCACTGGTGAAATCAAAATTCAGGAAGCAGCTTGAAACCAAATGGGGCGCGCATCTTTTCAATATCGCGGAATGTGCGCTGAAGACATTTGCCCCGCAGATTATCGAAGATTTGAAAAAGGAGAACGAGCTTAAAACCGGATACATGAAGCTCGTTGCCTCAGCAAGAATCATGTTTGAGGGGGAAGAACGCAACCTGATGGGGCTGATTCCCTTTGAACTTTCCACCGACCGCAACATGCGCATCCGGGCGAGCGAAGCGAAGTTTGGGTTTCTGCGCGATAATGAAGCGCAACTCGACCGGCTCTATGATGAGTTGGTGAAAGTGCGGACAAGTATTGCCCGCAAACTGGGCTATAAAAATTACATAGGCTTGGGATACGACCGCCTGACAAGAACGGATTATACTGCAGAAGATGTGAAATATTACCGCGGGCAGATTTTGGAACACGTTGTACCCGTTGCCACCGCCCTGCGTCAGCGCCAGGCGCACCGCCTCGGCATTGGCGAGTTCAAATACTATGACGAAAATCTCACATTCAAGAGCGGCAACGCCAAGCCGAAGGGCGATGCCGACTGGATTATCAGGCAGGGAACGAAGATGTACAAAGAGCTTTCAAAAGAAACCGATGAGTTTTTCAATTTCATGACCCAATATCAGTTCATGGATTTGCTGAACAAAAAGGGCAAGGCAGGAGGCGGTTACTGCACCTACCTCAGCAATTACAAAGCGCCATTCATCTTTTCAAACTTCAACGGCACTTCCAACGACATTGACGTGCTGACACATGAAGCCGGACACGCATTCCAGGTGTATATGAGCCGCAATTTCGAGATGCCGGAATACCATTGGCCCACCTTCGAGGCATGCGAGATTCATTCGATGAGCATGGAGTTTTTCACCTGGCCCTGGATGGAATCGTTTTTCAAGGAAGACACCGACAAGTACAAGTTTGCGCATCTCAGCGGAACGATGCTCTTCCTGCCTTATGGCGCAGCGGTGGATGAGTTCCAGCATTTCGTGTATGAAAATCCCGATGCCACTCCTGCTGAAAGAAAAAAGGAGTGGCGCAAAATTGAAAAGAAATACCTGCCGCACCGCGATTATGCCGGAAACACGTATTTGGAAAATGGCGGATTCTGGCAGAAGCAAAGCCACATCTACCAGAACCCGTTCTATTACATTGACTATACGCTTGCGGAGGTGTGCGCCCTGCAGTTCTGGTCGCGGGCGCATGAAGACCGCCAGGCAGCATGGAACGATTACGTGAAGCTGTGCAAAGCGGGCGGCAGCCTGCCTTTCCTGAGCCTTGTGAAGCTGGCAGGACTTGAATCACCCTTCAGGGAAGGCATCGTGCCAAAAGTGGTTCACGAAGTGAACAACTGGCTGAAAGCGGTGGATGATACCAAGTGGTAAGCCTCGTCTCGTCCTCCGGTCTGACGGGCTGTAGCAATAACTATTTAACCCGCATTTAAGAAAATGCGCCCACCCCTTCTCAGTATTCTTATCGAATCCGGATGGTTGCTGCTCATGGCTGGATTTGCCTTTGTGTGTGCTATTCCCTTCCAGGAAATTATCGCCCGTGAGTTTCTGATGCTGACCATAATCCTATCGCTGTTATTTGCTTTTTATTTCCGCATGGTGATTTTTTTCCGGCAGATTTTCTATCTGAAGTTTTTGGCGGTTCAGGTTCTGCTGTTTTTCAGCAACCCGCTCCTATTCGTTAAAACTCTCAGCAAGATGCAGGAGATGTTCGCCCTGTTTGATTCGCATGATTTGCTCCACTTCATCGTTCCCGGTTTCCAGGCCTCCACTTACCAGATGAACGATGCGTACCACTTTTTCAAAAAAGAATTTGTCCTGTTTTCAGTGGGCTTGCTGATTCTGATTGTATTTACCGAACTGCGGATTGTGCTGGCTTTCGTTGAGCGGATAAAGAAGATAGAGTGATTTTTCGCGAGGAATGTGGATTGTCTCTGAACGAGGTGCTTTTTTTCAACCCGTTGACTAATCAGTTCATCCGCTAATCAATTTCCATTAATCTTTGAGGAGTTTTGGCTTAAAATACGAATGCGACTACTGCAATCAAAAAAACTCCTTCTCAGTTATCTTTGCAACTCTGAATGAGAGCAAAACATGGCAATCCCGGCAAAGCCAGTCACATTCACCCGGTGTTTGAGCAGTTGCTGTCGAGGCACGACAAGGAGAGGCAGCTCAGGCAAAAGGCACGGGTGATATGGTTTACGGGGCTGTCAGGGTCGGGTAAAAGCACCATTGCCCATCACCTTGAGAAAGAGCTGCACCGCAGGGGCTACTTCACCATGGTGCTCGATGGCGACAATGTGCGCACCGGCATTAACAGCAATCTTGGATTTTCGGATGAAGACCGGAAAGAGAACATCCGCAGAATCGCTGAAGTATCGAAACTGTTTTTGAATTGCGGAGTGATTGCCATCAATTGCTTTGTCAGCCCTACGCGGCAGTTGCGGGCGATTGCAAGAAAAATCATCGGCAGCCGCGATTTCATCGAAGTGTATGTAAACGCGCCATTGCCTGTATGTGAACAGCGCGATGTGAAGGGGCTTTACAAAAAAGCGCGCAAGGGTGAAATCAAAGATTTTACCGGCATCCAGGCGCCCTTTGAAGCGCCCGCCAAGCCCGATGTCGAAGTGCGTACCGATAAGCTTGATATTGAGCAATCGGTTGAAAAGGTATTGAAATTTATTTTACCGAAAATTAAATATGCCGGCTCAGCATGATTGACTATCATCTGAATCATCTCAAAGAACTGGAAGCCGAATCCATTTTCGTGATTCGGGAAGTGGCAGCCACGTTCCAGAATCCGGTGCTGCTGTTTTCCGGAGGAAAGGATTCGATTGTGCTGACGCATTTGTCCAGGCGGGCTTTCTGGCCTGCCAGCATCCCCTTTCCGCTGATGCATATCGACACCGGACACAACTTTCAGGAAACGCTCGACTATCGCGATGCGTTGGTGAAAAAAATGGGGGTGAAGCTGATTGTCGCCTCCGTGCAGGAATCTATTGACAAGGGCCGCGTGCGTGAAGAAACCGGATATGAAGCCAGCCGCATCCGTCTGCAAACCACTACGCTGCTGGATGCCATTGAACAATATAAATTCGATTGTGCCCTCGGAGGTGCCAGGCGTGATGAAGAGAAAGCGAGGGCAAAAGAGCGGTTCTTCTCCCACCGCGATGAATTCGGGCAGTGGGACCCCAAAAACCAGCGTCCGGAACTATGGAATCTTTTCAACGGAAGAAAACATATCGGTGAACATTTCCGTGTGTTCCCCCTCAGCAACTGGACGGAACTGGACATCTGGCAATATATCCGCATGGAAAATATCCAGATGCCCTCGCTGTATTTTTCACACAAAAGAAAATGCTTTGCCCGCAACGGAATTATTCTTGGCTACACCGATTTCATTAAGCTGAGACCGGAGGAAAAAGTGGAGGAAATGGTGGTGCGCTTTCGCACGATTGGTGACGCCACCAGTACGGGCGCCACCCTGTCATCCGCTACCACTGTGGATGATATTATTATGGAAGTGGCAGCATCCAGAGTGACCGAACGCGGAGGGCGAGCCGATGACAAGCGTTCGGAGACTTCGATGGAGGATAGAAAGAAGGAGGGGTATTTTTAAATTGTTGCTGTTTGTCGTTATAAAGTTGAAACTCAAAGAGGACTGACGATAAATCACCAACCGCAAAACTACAAACAATCCGATGACTCGCATACATGACCACTTCGACAAAGACCAATACCTGAAGATGGAGCTGCTGCGCTTCACCACTGCAGGCAGCGTGGATGATGGCAAGAGCACCCTCATCGGCAGACTGCTGTATGACAGCAAACAAATTTTCGAAGACCAATACGAATCCATCAAGCGCATCAGCGAGCAGCGCGGGGAGGAATACGTGAACCTTGCCCTGCTGACTGACGGCTTGAGAGCCGAACGCGAGCAGGGCATCACCATTGACGTGGCTTACCGCTATTTCCACACGCCCCACCGCAAGTTTATCATTGCCGACACCCCCGGACACATTCAATATACCCGCAACATGGTGACGGGCGCCTCCACCGCCAACCTCGCGCTGATTCTCGTTGATGCGCGCAACGGCATGGTGGAGCAGACGTGCCGCCACATGTTCATCGCCTCGCTGCTGAAAATTCCGCACATCTGCATCTGCATCAATAAAATGGATTTGGTGAATTACAGCGAAGACGTGTATGAAGCCATCCGCCATCAAATTGAGGGATTCAGCACCAAGCTCGATGTGGTTGACATCAGCTTCATCCCCATCAGCGCCCTGAAAGGCGACAACGTGGTGACGCGTTCCAAAAATATGGACTGGTACGAAGGTCCTACCTTGATGTATCTGCTGGAAACCATCCATATCGCCAGCGACCACAACCATATTGACTGCCGCTTTCCGGTGCAATATGTCATTCGGCCACAAAACACCAAGTATCATGACTATCGCGGCTATGCCGGACGAATTGCAGGCGGGGTTTACAAGGTGGGAGACAAAGTGATGGCGCTGCCCAGCGGACTTACGACCACCATCGAGGCAATTGACGTTTATCACAGTTCGCTGCAGGAAGCGTTCGCACCCATGTCAGTCACTATCTGCCTTGCCGATGACATTGACATCAGCCGGGGCGACATGATTGTGCGCGAAAACAATGTGCCCAACGTAGGGCAGGATATAGATGTAATGGTCTGCTGGCTCAATGAGAAGCCGCTGCAGGCAAAAGGCAAATACGCCATCAAGCACACCACCAAAGAAGCGCGCTGCATCGTCAAGGAAATCAAATACAAGCTCAACATCAATACGCTGCATCGCAACGAGCAGGATTTGAACATCGGCTTGAACGATATCGGCAGGATTTCAATCCGCACCACACAGCCCTTATTTTATGATTCTTACCGCAGAAACCGCAACACAGGCAGCCTGATTTTGGTGGATGAAGGAACGAATGAAACCGTGGGAGCGGGAATGATTATTTGAGAGTATAGCATCAAGTCGTCAATTATCAGGACCTGCTTTCTGTCACACCCAACTCTAAAACTCACTTTATCTCCCACACTTCCTTTCCGCGCAGCAGTTTGTCAAGGTCGCCCTCGCCCAATTTTTCCGTTACGGATTCTATCTGTTCACTGAGCAGCTCTTCATAGGTGGGGCGCTGGTTCACATAGAAAACACCAAACGGTCGGGGCAGATGATTCGGCTTGGAGGGATTGTCAAAGAACCGTGCGAGAATCTGCGCCTTCACCAAATCATTCTCATCATGAATCCACAAATCATTTGCGCTGATTCCGTTTTGGCTGAGGTTCATCACTTCGGGATGAAATCCGTTCAGCTTGATGCCTTTGTCTTTGTTAGCCCCGAACACCAGCGGCTTGCCATGTTCAAGGAAGAGTGTTTCTTCCGGTTGAGACGCCTTTTCGCTGTAGGCCAGGAAAGCGCCATCATTAAAGATGTTGCAGTTTTGGTAGATTTCAACAAATGATGTTCCTTTATGCGCATGTGCGCGCTTCAGAATATCCTGCTGATGTTTTGCTTCCACATCGAGCGTGCGCGCCACGAATGTGGCATCACATCCGATAGCAAGTGCCACAGGATTAAACGGGTAGTCAATCGAGCCGAACGGTGTTGACTTGGTGACTTTGTTAAATTCCGATGTGGGAGAATACTGCCCCTTCGTCAATCCGTAAATCTGGTTGTTGAACAGCAGAATGTTGACGTCAAAATTTCTGCGGAGCAGATGAATCATGTGGTTGCCGCCAATGGAGAGCCCATCGCCATCGCCTGTTACAATCCAGACACTGAGGTCGGGGCGTGCGGCTTTCAGCCCCGAAGCAATCGCTGTGGCGCGTCCGTGAATGGAGTGCATTCCAAACGTGTTCGTGTAATAAGGGAAACGTGAAGAGCACCCGATGCCTGAAACGACAACAATGTTTTCACGGGCGATGCCCAATCCGGGAAGCGTGCGATGTACCTGTGCAAGAATGGAGTAATCACCGCAACCCGGACACCAGCGAACGTCCTGGTCGGTCTTGAAATCTTTTGCGGTCAATGATTGAATTGTCGTTGCCATGCTCATCATGAAAAGTTTAAACTGATTTCATCAGCACTTCCAATGCTTTTTCTTTTAGTTCAGTTTTTGTAATCGGCACGCCCCTGATTCGGTTATACCCTTTTGCCGGTACGAGAAACTTGTCGCGAATCACCTTGATGAGCTGTCCGTTGTTGATTTCCGGAATCAGGATAATGTCATACCGTTTCAGCAGCTCGCCCAGGTTTTTCGGAAACGGTCTCATGTAGCGCAGATGAGCATGGGCAACCGCATGCCCTTCTATTTCATTCAGTTCCTTCACGACTGATTTTATCACCCCGAATGTGGAACCCCATCCCAGTATCAGCAGCCTGCCTCTATCCGGTCCTGCTTCAATTTTTTGTTCGGGAATGTAGTCGGCAATTTTTTCCACCTTCGCCTCACGCAGCTTCACCATGAATTCATGGTTATCCGGCTCATAAGAAATGTTGCCGGTGATATTCTCTTTTTCCAAGCCGCCTACGCGATGCTCCAATCCTTTTGTGCCGGGGAGCGCCCACGGCCGCGATAATTTCTCATCACGCTGATAGGGCATGAACGTTTCGTTTCCGTTGGGTTTTGCAAATGCTACTTTTATCTCCGGTATGTCGTTTGACTTGGGGAAACGCCAAGGTTCTGAGCCGTTGGCAATGTAGCCATCGCTCAGGAAGATGACGGGCGTCATGTGTTGAATGGCGATGCGGCAGGCTTCTATCACGCTTTCAAAACAGTCTGAAGGCGAATGAGCGGCAACAACCGGTATCGGGCATTCGCTGTTTCTGCCGTATAGCGCCTGAAGTAAATCAGCCTGTTCGGTTTTGGTGGGCAATCCGGTGGAAGGACCCCCGCGCTGCACGTCAATGATGACCAGCGGAATTTCCAGCATCACCGCCAGCCCCATTGCTTCAGCTTTCAGCGACATGCCGGGTCCGGAGGTGCCGGTAACGCCCAGGCTTCCGCCAAACGATGCGCCTATAGCCGAGCAAATGGCGGCAATCTCATCTTCGGCCTGAAACGTTTTAACACCAAAATTTTTGTGACGCGCCAGCATGTGCAGGATATCGGATGCAGGCGTGATGGGATACGAGCCGTAAAACAACGGCAACCCTGATTTTTTCGAGGCGGTAATCAAGCCCAGCACCGTTGCCTGGTTGCCCATCACGTTGCGGTAGGTACCCGGTTCCAAATCAGCGGCATCCACATCATAGCGGGTGGTGAAGGTTTCGGTGGTGTCACCATAATGATATCCCGCTTTAATCGCACGGATATTGGCTTCGAGGATGTCAGGAAGTTTGGAGAATTTTTCCTTCAAAAAATTCAGCGTGCTGTCCATTTTCTTGTTATACATCCAGAACAAGAAGCCCAACACAAACATATTTTTAGAGCGGTCTTTTTCTTTTGTTCCCAGCGGGAGTCCTTCGAGGGATTCCCGCGTCAGGCGGGTGACATCAATCTCTATGAGCCTGAAATTTTCCCCCTCGCCATTCTGCAAAGGCGAACTGTCATAGCCGGCAAGGCGCAGGTTCTTGGCGTCAAACCCTGCCGTATTTACAATGAGAGTACCGCCCTTCTTCAGCCTTTTGATATTTGCTTTGTAAGCTGCCGCATTCATTGCCACCAGCACATCATACTCATCACCCGGAGTGTAGATTTTTCGGCTTCCAAAATGCAGCTGAAATCCCGAAACGCCTGCCAGCGTGCCTTGCGGAGCGCGAATCTCAGCGGGAAAATCAGGAAAGGTAGCAATATCGCTTCCGCCCAGCACAATCTCATTGGTGAACTGGCTGCCGGTAAGCTGCATTCCATCACCCGAATCTCCTGCGAATTTGATGACAACACTTTCCTTCGCTTCTAAGATTGCTTTCATTAGATTAAAATGAACAAATAATCAGAACAAAGTTAGATAGAAAGGGCAACATCATCAGCGAACCCGCCTCTCAGAGGCGCTTTTTTATGACCCGCTCGCAAGGCAAGGCTTTTTGCTAAATTCGGGGGAAGTGTAACCCATTTCTTTTGCTTTCATCCAATCACTGCAGGTGCCGTCATCATCGCCTGCCATCTGTTTGGCGTCACCGCGGTCGAAATAATACTGCCCCTGCCGCGGATTCAACTGGATAGCCCTGTCAATATCGCGGATGGCTGACTCATATTCCGCCATGTAATAGTAAGCAAGTCCGCGGTTGAAATAAAGAGAATCATTGTAGGGGTCATGACTGATGGCTTCGGTAAAATCAGCGATGGCGCCTGCGTTGTCATCCATGTCATATTTCAGTTTGGCGCGTACCCAATAAACGTTTTTATAATTCGGGTTCAGCTTGACGGTTTGGTTCAGGTCGTTCAGTGCTGCGCGATAATCTTTCATCACATAATGCACTAAGCCGCGGTTGAAATAGAGCTTGGGGTCCTGAGGTGAAAGTTCAATGGCTTTTGCGAAATACATCAACGCAAATTCATTGTTCTGCGAATGAAAATAACTCATTGCTTTTTGAAAATATTCGTGTGTGAGTTTTTCGTTTGACTGCAGATAACCCAACCCTTGATTTTGTATTTCATCTTCCGGAACTGATGTCATCCTGTCTTTGAAGATGAGCAAGTTGACCATCGCTATTATCAGAACAAGGGATGCTACCAGGGCGCTGGTTGAGTTGAAGACTAATTTTCTTTTGGGCTCCCCGGATTCCGGAGCGGGCTTCCGGTATTTTTTCGGCTTGTTTTTTTGCTCACGAAGGAATTTTGTCAGCTCTTCGGGGTCATTGATGTAAGTTTCGTAGGCAAGCTGTGCGTCAAAATGGTCTCTTTTTCTCTCATCGGATAAAACCTCATATGCCTCTTGTATCAGCTTGAAATGTCCTTCATTCCCGTAGTTTTTATCCGGATGAAATTGCCTGACGAGTTTGCGGTAAGCTGCTTTGATTTCATCCTGCGTGGCGCTGGAGGTTACTCCCAATATCGTGTAATAGTTTCTGACACGCATGGAAACGTAAAGTTAGCTACAAATAAAAATTCTTGCTTAATCGGAAATACTCGCTCCACCCACAATACACTGTTTACTGTATAATGGAAGGGAAGTTTCAGTTTGAAAAAAGAGAAGTTAAGTCGCTTGTCAGAAAAAAAAAGCGGAGAGAGCGGGATTCGAACCCGCGATACCCTTTTGAGGTATACACGCTCTCCAGGCGTGCTCCTTAAACCACTCGGACATCTCTCCCCGTAATCAGATTTTAGATGCTACACACATTCATTGAATTTAAAGCCGGATGTGTCATTATCTCATACTAACATCCGACACCTGCTGCAAATTTAGAAGATTCAGCCGCCTTCTGAAAGATGAAATAAGCTGCGGGCGTTTCGGGTAGTAATTGCTGCCACCTCGTCCACCGTTATATTTTTCACCTGCGCGACTTTTTCAGCTACCAGCTTGATGTATGCGCTTTCATTTCTCTTTCCTCTGTGGGGAACCGGGGCAAGATAGGGCGAATCGGTTTCGAGCACGATATGCCGCAAGTCAGTTTGTTCAATCACCTTATCCAGCCCGGAGTTTTTGAATGTCGCCACTCCGCCTATTCCCATGTAAAAATCAAGCTCCATCACTTTTTCAGCATCTTCGATCGTGCCGGTAAAGCAATGAAAAACCCCGCGAAGGCTTTCGTCCTTCAGGGGTTTCAAAATCTCCACGATGTCGTCAAATGAGTTGCGGCTGTGAATTACAATGGGAAGTCGTAATTCCTTTGCCCACTGGATTTGCCGGATGAACGATTCCTTCTGCTGCTCTTTGAAAGTCAAATCCCAGTAATAATCCAAGCCGGTTTCGCCTATGGCATAATACTTTCCGCTTCGCAGCTTCTGTGCAATCTTTTCCAATTCTTCCTGAAAATTTTCCTTCACATAACAGGGATGCAATCCCATCATCGGCAGGCAGACGGCAGGAAATTTTTCAGCAAGAAAATGCAATGCCGGAATGCTTGCGGTGTCAACGTTGGGCATCAGGATGTGGACAACTCCGGCATCCTGCGCCCGTTTAATTGCCGCATCAATATCATCTCTGAAGTGCTCTTCGTAAAGATGGGCGTGCGTGTCAATTAACTCCATTTCTGCTGCAGTATCAATGTTAGTCAAAAACTATCGTACATCCCCGTGAGCGCATAAACGGAGAGGCGTACCCTTTTTCCTATTTTTGCAAACCGCTATGGATGCCGCCAGTAAAATCACCGAAGAAAAAAAATCGCTCAACTTCCTTGAGCAAATCATCGAGGAAGACATCCGCAACAACACCTATGGAGGGCGTGTGCACACACGTTTTCCGCCCGAACCCAACGGTTACCTTCACATCGGTCACGCCAAATCCATCTGCCTGAATTTCGGGCTGGCGAAAAAATATAACGGCAAGTGCAACCTCCGCTTTGATGACACCAACCCCACCAAAGAAGAGCAGGAATATGTTGACTCGATTATGGAAGACGTGCGCTGGCTGGGGTTTCAGTGGGACGGGCTGTTTTATGCCTCCGATTATTTCGACCAGTTGTATGAATGGGCCATCAAGCTGATTAAAGACGGCAAAGCTTATGTGGATGACTTGAGCGCGGAGGAAATCCGCCAATACCGCGGTACGCTGACGGAGCCGGGAAAAGACAGTCCGTATCGCAATCGCAGCGTTTCGGAAAATCTGGATTTGTTCGAACGGATGCGGAAGGGTGAATTTCCGGACGGCTCGAAGGTGCTGCGCGCCAGGATTGACATGGCATCGCCCAACCTCAACATGCGCGACCCGGTGATGTACCGCATTCTGCACGCCTCGCATCACCGCACGGGTGACAAGTGGTGTATTTATCCGATGTATGACTGGGCGCACGGACAGTCCGACTCGATTGAGAGAATCACGCACTCCATCTGCACGCTGGAATTTGAAGACCACCGTCCGCTGTACGAGTGGTTTATTGAGAACCTCAGCATCTATGCGCCCAAGCAGCGCGAGTTTGCACGCCTCAACCTCAGCTACACGGTGATGAGCAAGCGGATTCTGCTGGAGCTGGTGCAGGCTGGAATCGTTGACGGATGGGACGACCCGCGCATGCCTACCATCTCCGGCTTCCGCAGACGCGGCTACACGCCCGAAGCCATCCGCTATTTCTGCGACAAGGTGGGCGTATCCAAGCGCGACAACATAATTGACGTGGCGCTGCTGGAACACAGCATCCGCGAGGATTTAAACAGGCGTGCGCCCCGTGTGATGGCGGTGGTTCACCCGCTCAAGGTGGTGATTGAAAATTATCCGGAAGGGCAGGAGGAGTTCTTTGATGCGGTGAATAATCCCGAAGATGAATCGGCTGGCAAACGCAAAGTGCCTTTCTCGCGCGAGTTGTACATCGAGCGGGACGACTTTATGGAAAATCCTCCGAAGGGATATTTCCGGCTTTCGCCCGGCACGGAAGTGCGCCTGCGCTACGCCTATTTTCTGAAATGTGAAAGAGCCGTGAAAGATGCACAAGGGAATGTTGTCGAGTTGCGCTGCACGTATGACCCCGCCTCAAAAGGCGGCAACGCGCCTGACGGACGAAAAGTGAAGAGCACCCTTCACTGGGTGAGCGCCAGGCACGCTATTGACGCGGAAGTACGATTGTA